>NZ_JBLXDO010000016.1:48862-89983 GCF_048263965.1 Ferrimonas sp.
GGAATGAAAACACCGGAAGAGGTGCATAGAAAAGCCAGTTGTCACTGACAACTGGCTTAGTCAAAAACCGTCAACGTATTTTAGGACGGGTCATCGGGAACTAGCCGCCGATACGCTCGCGGATGGCGCCGACGATCTGAGAGCCGTCGTGGCCATTGGAGGTGGCCCAGTCCAGCACCGTCTTACCGTCAAACTCAGGTTTTTGCAGGCTCTTGGCGGACAGACGCTTCACCAGGAATACGCCCACGTCGTTGGCGTTGTTGGTAATGGCACTGCGGATCATGGTTTCACCGTTGCAGCGAATGCCGTCGTAGATGTTGCGTACCTTAACATTGGACTCTTTCAGCTTCTTGCGCAGCCGGCTTTTGTTGTCATCGTGCACGTACTGGCAGATGTTGGCGATCAGTTGGTCGTTCGCCTGAACCTGCGGTGTCCAAGCCATGTTCACAACCAGGGCTGCCGCCACCGCCAGACTCAGATGGGTCTTCATCGCACCACTCCTTGTTACTTATCGTTATTAAAAGATTTACATAGGGTAACAGCGACAGCTTACCCCAGATGCTTAACGATGCAAACCGGGAGCATATGGAACCATAACAAGAGGTTAGGAATGTGACTCAGTCGTACACCCGCTCCAGGGTGACGAAGTGGAGCTCACAGGCATTGGCCTCATCGGCGGGCCTGATCTGGCGCTCCAGTTCACGCCACTGCAGCTGCTGATAATCGGGAAAGCGGGTGTCCCCCTCCACTTGCAGCTGGGCCAGGGTCAGGTAGAGCCGGTCCGCCTTCGGCAACAGGCTGGCGTAGAGTTGACCGCCGCCGATGATCATCACCTCCTCCTCGTGGTCCAGCAGTGCCAGGGCCTCATCGATGCTGGCCACCCGGGTCACGCCCTCGGGCTGATACGCCGGGTTGCGGGAGATCACCACATTGTGGCGTCCAGGCAGGGGGCGGCCGATGGAGTCGAAGGTGCGGCGCCCCATCACCACTGGCTTTCCCATGGTGACGGCTTTGAAGTGTTTCAGATCGGCGGGCAGATGCCAGGGCATCTGGTTCTCTTTGCCAATGACCCGATCAAAGGCCATGCAGGCAATCATGGAAAGGCGCATCCGTAGTTCCTAGGGCGTGTTTATCTTTGGTGTTTAGTCTTTGGCCGAGGATGACGGCAATCAATCAAGGCGTTCGACTGCAGACATAGTGGTGTTATGTTGAAGTCGAACAACGCTGAGTGGTTGTCGTCAGTCCGGCCCCGAAGGGCGCTGCCATCTTCCAGAGTGACCGCTCTGCTGCAGCGGACTCCCTGCATCTTAATGCCACAAGTACCAGATGCTGAAGCAAAAACATTCAGCAAAGGTCAACATGCCTTAGATAATGGGTTTGTTCCGGTACCAGATGAGGCCGGGCATCGCCAGCCCCACGCTCAGGGCTCCCAGGATAAACAGGGTCTTCAGGGCGTTGTACACCACGGGCATCAGGCTCTCCGCCGTCACTCCCAGAGCGCTCATCTCCACCAGGCCAATGACGGTGTTAAAGGCAAAGGTACCGGGGATCATGGGGATGATGGCGGCCACCCCAAACAGCTGCATCGGCGCCAGGGTCTCCCTGGACCAGCGTACCGACAGGAAGCCGACCGTCACCGAGGCCGCAAAGGTGGCCCACTCGATGGGGGCCCCCCAGGTCATGCACAGGCCGCGAACCATGTGACCGACCGCCCCGGCCAGGCCGCAGCGCCACAGGAAACGGCCGGGCACGTTGAACACCATGGCAAAGCCCACCGCGGGGATGGCGGCGATGGCGCCGTTGATCACCAGTTGCAGCAGGTTCATATCCACCCCATCCCGGTCAATTGCATCGCCAGGGTGATGCCGATGGCGGCGGAGGCGGTCATCAGGGTCGCCTGCCCCCAGCGGGCCAGGCCGACGTTATAGTGGCCCTTGACCATATCGGCGATGGCATTGAGCAGAGGAAAGCCGGGCACCAGCATCAACACCGCCGCCGCCATGGCCACCTCGGCGTCCGGGGTGGGCCACACCATGGCCGCCAACCGGGCCACCAGGGTGGTGACGAAGGCGGTGGCGGCCCAGTTGATCAGCAGATTGAAGTGGCCCTTGGCCAGTTGCTGGCGCACCACCATGCCGATGCAGGAGGCCAGCACCGTCAGCAGCACCGCAGTATCGTCAGCGCCGAAGAGGTAGGCGAAACTGCCGCAGGAGGGGCCGATGATCGCCACCACCAGCCAGCGGTTCCAGGTTTTGGGTTTGAGTTGACGAAGCTTGCGGCCCACCTGGTCCAGATCCAGCAGGCCCTTCTCTGTCATGACGCAGATGCGCTGCACTTCACACACCATGTCCATGTTCAGGCCATGGTCCCGCAGGCGACGGGTGGTGGTGACACAACGCTGCTTGTAAAGGGTGGTCAGCACCAGGGAGGTGGAGGAGATGGACAGCTCCACGCTCTCGACGCCCAGGGCCACCCCCAGGCGCTGGCCCACGTCTTCCACCAGTTCACTCTCGGCCCCCCAGGCCAACATCAGCTGAGCGGCTCTGACCGCCAGCCGGGTGATCTCATTCTGCTGAGCGAGTTCCAACCCCAGACTCCCCAAAAACACGTCTTACAAACAGGTGTATTCTTCGAATAATACTCTTTTTCGGCCAGCAAAAAGGGGCACGAAGCCCCTTTTTCACTGTTCAGATTAACGCTGGTAGACCACTTCGACGTCGTAATCGTCGTCGTCCCAGTCATCCCAGTCATCGTCGTCCTCTTCGACAACGGCCTGATCCATCTGCTCTTTATGGTGGTGTTCCCACTTGAACTCCACCTCTTCCTCGTCACTCTGCTGCTCCTCTTCACGAGGCATATCGCGCAGCATCGCCATCAGCTCTTGGATCAGGTCATCGGTGCCGGTCCGGGACAGGGCACTGATGGTGCGCACGTCACCGTCCCACTCCAGGCCGTCGACGATGCGCTGCACCAACTCATCCTTCTCTTCGTCCAGCACCAGATCCAGCTTGTTCAGCACCAGGATTCTGGGTTTGGCCGCCAGCTTGGGCGAATAGGTTTCCAGCTCCTTGATGATCGCCTTGGCCCCTTCCACAGGATCGCTCTCATCAATGGGTGCCACGTCAACCAGATGCACCAGGGCACGACAACGCTCCAGGTGCTTAAGGAAGCGAACCCCCAGGCCGGCGCCGTCGGCAGCCCCTTCGATCAAGCCAGGAATGTCCGCCACCACGAAACTCTCTGAGGCGTTGGCCCGGACCACGCCCAGGTTGGGCACCAGGGTGGTGAAGGGGTAGTCGGCAACCTTGGGCTTGGCAGCGGACACCGCCCGAATAAAGGTCGACTTACCTGCGTTGGGCAGACCCAGCATCCCCACATCCGCCAGCAGCAGCAGCTCCAGCTTCAGTTCGCGGTGCTCACCTGGGGTACCCAGGGTCTTCTGCCTCGGGGTGCGGTTGACCGAGCTCTTGAATCTGGTGTTACCCAGACCGTGGTAGCCACCCTTAGCCACCAGCAGCTTCTGACCATGCTTGGTCAGGTCGCCGATCAGCTCCTGGGTGTCGGAGTCCACCGCCCGGGTGCCCACGGGCACGGACAGGACCTTGTCCTCACCCCGCTTGCCGGTGCAGTTGGCGCTGGCGCCATTGGAACCCCGGGTGGCACGGTGACAACGCTCAAAGCGGTAGTCGATGAGGGTGTTCAGGTTCTCATCGGCGATCAGGTAGACATCGCCACCATCGCCGCCATCACCGCCGTCCGGGCCCCCTTTGGGGATGTATTTTTCACGGCGGAAACTCACCACGCCGCTGCCGCCGTCTCCGGCTTCAACCCGGATCAGCACCTCATCTACAAATTTCATCGCTCTAACCCGTCAGGAAAACAGCTAATAGTATACCAAGGATGGGATCATCAGGGATCGCCTCCCCCCCTTGGACGCAAAAAGCCCCGCCGATGGCGGGGCTTGCAGATCGTTCGGTGAACGAATTACTCGGCAACGATGCTCACGAATTTACGGTTTTGCTTGCCTTTCACTTCGAACTTCACCTTGCCGTTCGCGGTGGCGAACAGAGTGTGATCGCGGCCTACGCCTACGTTGTCACCAGCGTGGAACTTGGTGCCACGCTGACGAACGATGATGTTGCCTGCCAGTACAGACTCGCCGCCGTAGCGCTTAACACCAAGGCGTTTGCTTTCTGAATCACGGCCGTTACGAGTAGAACCGCCAGCTTTTTTATGTGCCATTTCTCGTTACTCCGTAATTAGGCGTTGATGCCAGTAATCTTAACTTCAGTGAACCACTGACGGTGGCCCATCTGCTTACGGTGGTGCTTGCGACGACGGAACTTGACGATCTTAACTTTATCGCCACGACCGTGGGTCACAACTTCAGCAACAATCTTGCTGCCATCTACGTAAGGAACACCGACCTTCACGTCTTCGCCGTTAGCAACCAGAAGAACTTTATCGAACTCAATGGTGCTACCGGTTTCAACGTCTAGCTTCTCCAGACGAACAGTCTGGCCTTCGCTAACACGGTGTTGCTTACCACCACTTTGGAAAACCGCGTACATAGTAAAAACTCCGCTTCACACGCCGACCGCGCCATGTTGGGGTCAGGGTGTGGCTTAAAACTTGTTGACAATGGCCGGGCATTCTACGCCAAGGACACAAAACAGGCAAGGCCCACGATAAAAAAGATCGCGAAAGGATCTGGCCGAATTGAGCGACACCTCAATCAATGGGCAAATGCGGCTGTTATGCTCGTGGAATTTGGGTAGAATTCGCTTCCATACTGTGCACATTATACTTACAGCTGCCGAGTTTGGCAGCCTACAGCCGGATATATTATGGACCTGAACGCCATCCGAGACTTGGCCGACAACGATATGAAGTTGGTCAACCAGATGATCTACGAGCAACTCCACTCTGATGTTGTCCTGATCAACCAGCTCTCCTTCTATATCATCAACGGTGGCGGGAAACGGATGCGTCCGTTGCTGACTCTGTTGGCCGCTCAATCCGTAGGCTACGAGGGGGACAACCATATCCGCCTGGCTGCCATCATCGAGTTCATCCACACCTCCACTCTGCTTCACGACGATGTGGTGGACGAGTCCACCATGCGCCGCGGCCGGGAAACCGCCAACGCCCTGTTCGGCAATCAGGCCAGCGTGCTGGTGGGTGACTTCCTCTACACCCGCTCCTTCCAGATGATGACCGACATGAAGAATCATGAGGTGATGGAAGGCCTGGCGGAAGCCACCAACGTGCTGGCCGAGGGTGAAGTGATGCAGTTGATGAACTGCAACGATCCCGACACCACCGAAGAGAGCTACATGCAGGTGATCTACTGCAAGACCGCCAAGCTGTTCGAAGCGGCGACCGGTCTGGCGGCCGTGGTGGCCGATCAGGATGAGGTGATTGTGAAGGCGCTGTCCGATTACGGTCGCTACCTGGGCACCGCCTTCCAGCTGGTGGATGATGTACTGGATTACACCGCCGAAGCGGACGAACTGGGCAAGAACATCGGCGATGACCTGGCCGAGGGCAAGCCTACCCTGCCCCTTATCTACACCATGGGTAAAGGCAGCGAAGAGGAGCGTCAGCTGATCCGCGCCGCCATCGAGAATGGCGGTACCGAGGAGATCGACCCCATCCTGGCAGCCCTCAACCATTGTGGCGCCCTGGAGTACACCATGGCGCGCGCCAACGAGGAAGCGGACAAGGCGATCGCCGCCCTGGCCCCTCTGCCGGCCAGCGACGCCAAGGTGGCCCTGGAGTCCCTGGCCCGCATCGCCGTGGACCGCCGCAGCTAACAGATCAATTGGTATAGGGCTGGCTCACGACCCCACGCGCCAGAGACAAAAAAGGCCCCGACTGGGGCCTTTTTAATCTCTGGCTGACGGCTTAGCCGTTCACAAAGGCCTCGCCCTTGTCGATGTCACCCACCAGGGTCTCCATCATGCCGTCCAGAGCCTTCTGTTCGAACTCGCTCAGGGCGCCATAGCTCTGCACCTCGGCCACACCCTCGCTGCCCAGCAGCACCGGTTGAGCGAAGAAGCGGCTGTGCTCGCCATTGCCTTCCACATAGGCGCACTCCACCACACCCTGCTCACCCTGCAGGGCGCGCACCAGGGAGGTGCCGAACCGGCAGGCCGCCTGGGCCATGGACAGGGTGGCACTGCCGCCACCGGCCTTGGCTTCCACCACCTCGGTGCCCGCATTCTGGATGCGGTGAGTCAGGGAGGCGATTTCCTCATCGGAGAAGGTCACGCCCTCAACCTGGGACAGCAGAGGCAGAATGGTCACGCCGCTGTGGCCGCCAATCACGTTGATCTTCACCTGCTCAGGGGCCAGGCCCTTGGCTTCGGCAATGAAGGTTTCGGAGCGGATCACGTCCAGGGTGGTGACACCGAACAGACGACGCTTGTCGTACACACCGGCGTTCTTCAACACCTCGGCGGCGATGGCCACTGTGGTGTTCACCGGGTTGGTGATCACGCCGATGCAGGCCTTAGGCGCCACTTCGGCCACCTTGCCCACCAGATTACGGATGATGCCGGCGTTCACGTTGAACAGGTCCGCACGATCCATGCCGGGCTTACGAGCCACACCGGCGGAGATCAGCACCACGTCGGCACCTTCCAGGGCAGGGGTAGGATCTTCACCCGCATAGCCCTTGGCGTTCACTGCGGTGGGGATATGGCTGATGTCCACGGCAACGCCTGGGGTTACCGGGGCGATGTCATACAGGGCCAGGTCGCTGCCCTTGGGCAGGTTCAGTTTCAACAAAAGAGCCAGAGCCTGGCCAATCCCGCCGGCCGCGCCGAGTACTGCTACTTTCATGGTGTTCTCCATCTATCCTTTGATGTGACATGGATCGCGTTTGAATGTCTGCGCTCACCATACCCAAACACGGGTTTAAAGGCAATTTTACCAATCTCTTATTGACCCTTAACCCGAGCTCTGCTCCACTGCCATTCCGGGCCTGTAGTTGCCTATCCAGAGGCAAAGAGGCAAAATATGAATAACCCTCTAGAAACAACGAGCTGCCAGAATGAAGTCGACCCGCAATCAGGATGAGCTAATCCGCGTTTTCAAATCCCTGCTGAAAGAGGAGCGTTTTGGCTCCCAGGGCGAGATCGTCAATGCCCTGCAGGCTGCCGGATTCAGCACCATCAACCAGTCCAAGGTGTCACGCATGCTGAGCAAGTTCGGCGCCGTCCGAACCCGCAACGCCAAGCAGGAGATGGTCTACTGCCTGCCCGCCGAACTGGGTGTGCCCACCGCCACCAGCCCACTGAAGAACCTGGTGCTGGACGTGGACCACAACGGTGCCATGATCGTGGTGAAGGCCAGCCCGGGCGCCGCCCAGCTGATCGCCCGCCTGCTGGACTCCATCGGCAAGCCCGAGGGGATCCTGGGCACCATCGCCGGTGACGACACCATCTTTATTGCCCCCACCAAGGCGGACAACATCGATAAGGCGCTGCAGACGGTCAAGGACCTGTTCAACTACAAGGGCTAGTGCTCTGTAGCCGAGACAAAGAAAGGCCCGCATTGTGCGGGCCTTTTTCATGGCTGTCTGTTTAGCCGATAGCGGACTCCATGAAGTCCAGGGAGGGGGCAAAGAACGCCGCACCGGTCACCGCCTGGGTAAAGTTCAGCAGGTGATCATAGTGGCCATGGCCATCGCCGTGGATCATCGATTTCAGCTGAGCCTCGAAGTGAACCGGGGTGCTGCAGCAGCTGATGAAGAACAGGCCCTGCTCCTTCATGGTGCCGTAAGGCATGCTCTGGCGCAGGATCTCCATGGACTTGCCCTGGTCGTCCTTGAGGTTGGTGCGCTTGATGTGGCAGGTCAGGGGCTTGTCCTGGCTGGCGTACTCGACGTTCTCCATCTTGGTACGGCCTATGGTGTCCTCCTGCTGCTTCAGGCTGATGCCGTTCCAGCGATCCATGTTGTGCTGATAACGCTGGATGTGGATGTAGCTGCCGCCACGGAAGGAGGTGTCCTCGTCCCCCACCAGGGCCACTTCACGACGGTGCACGCCCTGAGGGTTCTCGGTGCCGTCCACGAAGCCGGTCAGGTCCCGGTTGTCCAGGTAACGGAAGCTGCGCACCTCCTCCACCAGCTGTACCAGTCCCTTGAGGCGGTGACACACCTCCATGGCGGCCACATGGTTGATGTCCACCCGATCGGAGCGAATGTGGATAAACAGGTCCACCGGCTGCACCGGCGCCTTACGGTCATCCTGCTCGAAGCTGGGGAAGGGGCGCAGCTTGTCAGGACGGGCATCGGGGTAGAGGGTATCCCAGTAGTTGGCGCCCACGGCCACAAAGCCGTTAAAGGCACTGTCCGCGTTCTGATCCACCGAGGCCTGCAACCAGGTGGCGATCTCTGCCAGTACCCCTCTCAGGGCGGGCTCCGCCTGCTCCTCTGCGTTAAACAGCAGATACAACCCGTGAAGGTTGCCCTCTGCACATACCCCTGCTTGCTCCCGAGGCATAGCGCTCCCTGTGTCTGTGGTCATGGTGACTCCGAACTCCGATAACAATACAAAATACCCGGCGATCACCGACGGTGCAATCGCCGCCCATCAGTCTGCCCCATGGCAGGACCTGAGATCTTGCTCTGCCTCATGCCTTGAGTGAAAAAGGATGAATATCAGCCACTCATAAAAAAAGCGCCCTCCAAGGGAGGGCGCAACTGCAGTAGAGAGAGTTGTTGTTGTTTTTATGGAGTTCAGTTCGCTCCCTTGACGGTGACAAACTCAGGGTAGGCGTCGATGCCACAGTCCGCGATGTCCATACCGCGGTACTCCTCCTCTTCAGTGACCCGGATGCCCATGGTCTTCTTCAGCAGGTACCACACCGTCAGACTGGTGGTGAAGACCCAGGCGAAGATGATCAGTGCGCCCAGAGCCTGGGTGCCGAAGCTGGCGTCGCTGTTGGACAGGGGTACCGCCATCAGGCCGAACAGCCCGCAGACACCGTGTACCGAAATCGCTCCCACAGGATCGTCGATCTTCACCTTGTCCATGCCGACGATGGAGAACACCACCAGGCCACCGGACACCAGACCGATCACCGCGGCCAGGGCCAGAGAGGGCGACAGCGGGTCGGCAGTGATGGCCACCAGGCCAGCCAGGGCGCCGTTGAGGATCATGGTCAGATCCGCCTTGCCCCACATCAACTTGCACACAATCAGGGCCGCAATGGCACCGAAGGCGGCGGCGGAGTTGGTGTTGACGAAGATCTTGGCCACGGCGGTGGCGTTCTCGGCGTCAGACACCATCAGCTGAGAGCCACCGTTGAAGCCGAACCAGCCCAACCACAGGATGAAGGTCCCCAGGGTCGCCATCGGCATGTTGGAACCTGGGATGGGGTGCACGCTGCCATCGGCACCGTACTTGCCCTTTCGGGCGCCTAAGAGGAGCACCCCGGCGATTGCTGCTGCCGCACCGGCCATGTGTACGATGCCGGAACCGGCGAAGTCCACAAAGCCCAGCTCAGAAACAAAGCCACCCCCCCAGGTCCAATATCCCTCAACTGGATAGATGAAGCCGGTAAGGACAACAGCAAAAGCCAGAAATGCCCACAATTTCATACGTTCCGCCACGGCACCAGAGACGATGGACATGGCGGTCGCCACAAAGACCACCTGGAAGAAGAAGTCCGACTCCAGGGCATGGTCCGCGTCAGAAGCCTGAGTGCCAATCAACCCGCCCAGGCTGGGCAGCCAACCCGCTTCGACGTTGTCCACGTACATGATGTTGTAGCCCACCAGCAGGAACATGGCGCAGGCGATGGCGTAGAGGCAGATGTTCTTGGTGAGGATCTCGGTGGTGTTCTTGGAGCGGACCAGGCCCGCCTCCAACATGGCGAACCCTGCCGCCATCCACATCACCAGGGCGCCGGACATCAGGAAGTAAAAGGTGTCCAGGGCAAATCTCAGTTCAGACACCGTGGTGCCAAGTTTGGTTAACTCTTCCATCTCTCGTCCCCCTTAAATCGCTTCTGCGTCGAGTTCACCGGTACGAATCCGCACCGCCCGCTCGAGGTCATATACAAAGATTTTTCCGTCGCCGATCTTGCCGGTATGGGCCGCCTGGCTGATCACCTCAATCAGGTGGTCCACCTTGTCGGCCGCGGTGGCAATCTCCAGTTTCACCTTGGGCAGGAAGTCCACCTGGTATTCGGCACCGCGGTAGAGTTCGGTGTGGCCCTTCTGGCGGCCGAACCCCTTTACCTCGGTGACCGTCAGTCCATCCACCCCCAGGTCCGCAATCGCTTCCCGGACATCGTCCAGTTTGAACGGCTTGATAATGACGCTTACCAATTTCATCTTCCCAATCCCTCATCCAGTGCTGATGGCATAGCTATTTCAACTCCTGTGCCAAGTTTCATAGTTCTTTTAAATCATCAACTTAACCAAAACAGAGCAATTGAGACTGACTAAGCATGCACCATTAGGTGCACTTTTATTCTGGCTTCGCCCTGTTTTGGTGCACAAAAAATGCGCACAAAAAAGCCCCGCACCGGGCGGGGCTTGGATGAAGGGGTACCAACTATTCGGTCTTACCCGGGTAGTTCTTGTCCCACTCGGGCACCAGGGTCTTCTTAAAGGTCTCCTTGTCGGCACGGAGTTTGTCCATATCCAGCCCAACCACCGCCTGGGCCTTGGCCTTGGTGGAGATGTCCGGCACCTTCACCTCGGCAGTCACACCGTTCACCGCCAGGATACGGGCCAGCATGGCACGGGCTTCGGCACTGCGCTCCAGGGAGGTACCCAGTACCCGCATCGCCTCGGCCGGGTTATGAGCGTGCACTCCGTGAGACGCAATGGCGTAATCCCAACGCCACTGGGCATGGCGAATGGCGGTCAGGGCGTCCTTCATCTGCGCCTCGGTAGCGCCCGCATCCCAGGCTGCCTTGGCTTCGAAGTGGGCCTTGACCAACTGGTCTTCCGCCTGAATCTTCAGGTCGGTCACCATCTTCTTGTAGTCAGCCACCACCTTCTCCAGCTCCTCTTTGCCCTGCTCATGACACTTGCCACAGGTAAACTCGAAGCGGTCGAAGGGGTTGCCCACATTGTGGTCGGTGTACTTCTTACCCTCGGCATTGGTCACCCGAGGCATGTGGCAATCGGTACAGGAGACATTGTTGCGACCGTGAGGGCCGGTTCGGGCGGTCTCGAAACCGGGGTGCTGGGCCTTCAGCATCGGCGCCTTGGACACTCCATGGGTCCAGTCCTTGAACTCCAGGGCATCGTAGTAGGCCTCCATGTCCTCCACCGAGGTGCCGTTGTTCCAGGGGAAGGTCACCATGATGTCGGGCTTGGAGAAGTAGTACTCCACGTGGCACTGGGCACAGACCATGTTCTGACGGTCAGACTTGGAAGCGGACTCCCAGTCCATGCCGATGGCGGCAAAGCCACGCTCGGCGAAGGGCACCGACATTCTCAGCTTGCCCTTGTTGGTGTGGCAGTTACCACAACCGATCTCGTTGGTGATCTGGTCACCCCGCTTGGCCCACTTTCCGTGGAAATACTCCTTCTCACCCAGGGTATCGATCAGCCTGGGCACATCCGGACTCTTACAGGACCAGCAGGCCATGGGCATGGGCCCATCCTCTTTGCCCGTAGGGGCGCCGGTACGCAGGGTGTTGCGCAGGTCGGTGATGGTGTAGTGGTGCCCCCTGGCCTTGTTGTAATCCTTGGCGAAGCCGTAGCCCGCCCAGAGCACCACCAGCCTGGGGTCTTCGGCCAGCGCATCCACCAGCTCCTTACTCTCCTCGGTCTGCTGCCAACTGGCATGTTGTTTTTTGAATTTGGCGAATTTGCTGCTGTCCGCTTCGGTCACCTCTTTGGCGGAGGCCAAAGGTGCGACCAGACACAACAGTGCTGCAATGAGTTTCATCCTGTTCACGATTGCGCTCCATTATTGCTGTTTTAGATGGCAACCGAGGCGTATCGACCAGAGAGGCCGGAGTGACAAGCTCCGCTCAGTGTCGTTCGATTCCGGTGCAGAACCCTGGACCAACAACCGAACGCCTGACATGGCAACCGCCACCCCAGTCCAAACTCCTACCATCAGAGGCCTGCACGCCCTATGGCTGCCATCTAAGGATAGATAACCTGCCCGATTTCGCCTGTGAATCACTCACTTCTCTTGTCATTCACCTGAGCTTGGCGATAGGCTTGCAACAAACCTCAGCAACAGGGCCCGTCATGCACCGCAACAAAAGCCTATCCACCACAGTGTTGTCACTGATTGTCAGTGTGATTTTCATCTTTGGCGGTGTGGCGGTCTTCTCGGTGATCACCCTGATGTACAGCGTGGATGATGCCAAGGCGATCAACGCCTCCGGCTCCCTGCGGATGCGCTCCTATCAGTTGATCTTCCTGGCCAACGCCGGCAGCACTGTGGTGGATCGTAAGATTGCCGAGTTTGAGGAGATCCTCTACTCCGATGAGCTGAGCAAGGCACGCAGCTGGTACAACCCGGGCTCCACCCATCAGCAGTACGATCAGGTGATCGCCAGCTGGCACCAGATGAAACTCTATGCCCTCAACGGCAACTCTCGCGCCTATGTGAATGAGGTGCGCCAGTTTGTGGATGAGATCGACATGCTGGTGGACATGCTGGAAAGTCAGGCGGAGAAGAAGACCATGCTGCTGCTGGCCACCCAGTTGCTGGGACTGCTGACGGTGATGGCCATGGGCTTCCTGCTGATGCGGGCCGTGGGCGGGCGGGTGCTGCGCCCCCTGCATCAGTTGGAGGAGGCAGCCCTCTCCATCAGCCGGCGCAAGTTCGACCTGGACCTGCCTGACAGTGAATACCACGAGTTGCAGACCCTGAGTGACACCTTCAAGGAGACCGCCGTCGAGCTGGAAACCCTCTACAATAACCTGGAGCAACAGGTGGAGGAGAAGACCCGGGAGCTGGAACAGGCCAACGCCGGTCTGCTGCTCCTCTATCAGACCTCCCTATGGTTCCACCGGGATCGCCTGGGCTCAGACACCATGCAGCAGGCCCTGGAGCGTCTGCAGAGACACACAGGCGCCAATGGAGTCACCCTCACCATCGACGGTCGCAAAGACCTGACCATGACACTGGGGGATCCCAACCGCAACACCCCCATCTCCACCGCCGAGCCCCTGGTGTTTGAGGATGAGCGCCTGGGCACCCTGTCGCTGATTGGCCACGGCCCGTTGCCACCGCAGATGCTGCACAACTTCGCCATCATCGTCGCCCGTGCGGTGCTGCTCAACCGCGCCAGCCAGCAGCGGGAGCGGCTGACCCTGATGGAGGAGCGGGGCACCATTGCCCGGGAGCTGCACGACTCCATGGGCCAGGTGCTTGCCTACATGAAGATCCAGACCTCGCTGCTCAAGCGGGCCATCGCCGCCAACAACCAGGAATTGAGGGACCAGGCGATGGAGGAGATCGTCTCTGGCACCAACCAGGCCTACCAACAGTTGCGGGAACTGCTCTCCACCTTCCGCCTCACCATCTCCGAGCAGGATCTCAAGGCCAGCCTGGAACAGATGCTGGAACCGCTGGAGTCCAGGTCCGAGAGCAAGCTGGTGCTCAACTATCACCTCAACACCCCATCGCTCTCCCCCCAGCAGCATGTGCATCTGCTGCAGCTGAGCCGGGAGGCGGTACTCAATGCCATCAAACACTCCGGGGCGGACACCATCACCCTGAGTGCCCTCGCTCTGGAGGATGACCGTATCGAACTCAGTGTGTGCGATACGGGCATAGGTATCGAAAACGTGAAAGAGAGAGAAAACCATTTCGGAATTGGTATCATGCATGAACGTGCACGCAAGCTGGGTGGGGAACTGAAGTTCATCTCCAACCCCGGTGGCGGCCTGTGCGTGAAGGTAATATTCAGACCACAAGAGGACGATAAGCATGAGTAAGCCCTGGAGCGTGATGGTCGTGGATGACCATCCCCTGCTGCGACGAGGCATCTGTCAACTGCTGACCCTGGATGATCGCTACGACCTGTTTGCCGAAGTGGGCTCGGGCGTGGATGCCCTGGCGGCGGTGGCCGAGGATGAGCCTGACCTGATCCTGCTGGATCTGAATATGAAGGGGATGTCGGGCCTGGATACCCTCAATGCGCTGCGCCAGGAGGAGGTCACCAGCCACATCGTCATCCTGACCGTGTCTGACGCCGCCGAGGATGTGCGCACCCTGATCCAGGCCGGAGCCGACGGCTACCTGCTCAAGGACAGCGAGCCTGAGCAAATTCTGAACCAGGTTGAGCAGGTGATCACCGGTAAGCAGGTGATCACCGAGCGTCTGCAATCCTACCTGCAGAGCTCAGGGGATGAGGATGACAGCTGGTGGCAGGAACTCACCCCCAGGGAACAGGAGATCGCCCGGTTGATTGCCGAGGGGATGAGCAACAAACTGTTGGCGGAGAAGCTGTTCATCAGTGAAGGCACCGTCAAGGTGCACGTAAAGAACCTGCTGAGAAAGACCGATTGCCGCTCCCGGGTTGAGCTGGCAGTAAAGGTATTGCAGAAGTAATCCTGCCTTGGGGCTTACCTGACCGGCAGGCCCTAACGCCCCAGAAACCTATGCCAGCTCTCCAGCAGCTGGCACAGGTCCTCCAGGCCACAGCAGGATTCACTCTCCTGATCGTAGAGCTCCACATCCGGATCCAGCTCCTGATCCTGCTCCATGCCCAGGGCATTGTGGCTCAGCATCACCTCACCCTGCTCCAGGATCAGGGTCCACTCCCCCAGGCCGAAGCGCCGCTCCGCCAGCCCGTTGGCCTGACGCAACTGACCCAGAAGCTGGTCGACCAACTCACGCCGGCCCAACTCTTCCGTCAGCAACTGGCCAAAGGCCTCGTGGCCCATGGACAGCCTTGCCTCCCGCTCTCCGGTGAGGCCGTGTTTGAACTCATATTCCATATCAGGGTCTTATCAAAAGTATCGCGAACTAAAGTGTAACTCAGGGTACCGAGGGCCGCAGTCCAATCCCTGCGCATCCACACATGAAACCCGAGGGGCATTCCTCTATGATAGTGAGTCATCTCTTATTGAGCACAGCAGTATGTCCCTAACCGAACAAAGAATCAGCGAGCTGGAAACCAAGGTGGCGTTCCAGGAGGAGACCATCGACAGCCTCAACCAGACCGTGGTGGAACTGAACCAGCGGTTGGATCTGATGCAGCGCCAGGTCAAACAGCTGGCTGACAAGATGATGGCCACCGGCCCCAGCCAGATCGCAACCCAGGCGGAAGAGACCCCACCACCCCATTACTGATATGAGCCAGACCACCCCCTCCCCAGACTCTCTCACCATCGCCCTGCTGGGCGAAGCGGTGTTGCGCCAGCACGCCGGTGCCGTCCAGCTGCCGGATCCTCAGGTATCCCAGTTGGCCGAGGGGATGCGCCGGAAGATGGACGATCAGGGAGGCGTTGGCATCGCCGCGCCCCAGGTGCACCACAGCCTGGCGCTGATGATCATCGCCTCACGCCCCAACGCCCGTTACCCAGACGCGCCGCAGATGGAGCCCCTGGTGATGGCCAATCCCCGCATCGAAGCTCAGTCCACCGAGCAGGAGATGGGGTGGGAGGGGTGCCTGTCGGTACCCGGTATCCGCGGACGGGTCTGTCGTCCTCTGTGGGTTGAGGTGAGCTTCGATGACCTCTGTGGACAGCGACACCACACTCGCCTGAAGGGGTTTGTGGCGCGGATTTTCTGCCACGAATTTGATCACCTGTGCGGCCTCACCTTCCTCGACCGGGTCGAGGACAACCGCGACCTGATGGCCACCGAGGTGTGGCTCAGGGAGGGGCAGTCATGATCAAACCCTTTGCCCTGGTTGCCCTCGCCAGCCTGACGCTGTCTGGCTGCGCCTCCAATTCGCTGTTCCTGCCCTACCCGGCGCAGATGGGCGAGGTGAAAGCCCAGCTGGACAACGGCAAAGGCCAGGCACTGAAACCCCTGGAGGCCGGGCTGCAGGGGCAGGACCGGCTGCTGTACGCCCAGGAGGCAGGGCGGGTCGCCCAACTGCAGGGCAACTTCGACGCCAGCCGCCGCTACTTTGAACAGGCCTTGAGCCAATACGACCAGCGTGACTGGAAGGCCCTGGTCAGCCTGAGCGACCTCAGCAGCCAGGCCGCCGGCGCCACCATCTCCGACAACCTGATCCCCTACCGGGGCCAGGCCTATGAGCGGGTGCTGGTTCACCAGTATCAGTCTCTCAACTACCTGCTCAGTGGTGACCTCACCGGCGCCACCGTGGAAGCGCGGCGGGCCGATCAGGCCCAGACCCTGGCACTGAGGGCGTACGAGGACAGGGACGAGATAAAGACCCTGCGCAGTGCCGGACTCAACCGTGAGCTGGCCAAGCTGGACTCTCTGGGAGGCAACGCCACCAACTCCTTCATCAACAGCTACACCCTGTATCAGAACGCCATTCTGTTTGAAGCCCAGGGAGAGGACAACGACGCCCTTATCGACCTGCGCAAGGCGCTGCAGGCCTACCCGGACAACAGCCTGCTCGGGGCCGAGTATGTACGCCTCTCCTGTGAACTGGATATTGACTGCGACGGCGCCCGCCGCCAGTTTGGTGCGCCAGCGGAGATGGCCCCGGGCCAGGGCCGGGTGGTGGTGCTGTTGGAAACCGGCTATGTGCCGGCCAGGGAGTCGGTCACCATCCCCTTCACCATCGACGGCTACTATCAGCAGGTCTCCCTGCCCACCTACCGGGGCTTGCCTGCACCCAGCTCAAGGGTCAAGCTGAGCCTGAAGGGATCAGAGTCCTACCAGGGGGAAGCCCAGCTTATCGGTGAGATCGACACCCTGGCGGTGCGGGCCCTGCAGGAGCAGTATCCCGCCATCGTCCTGCGCCAGGCCCTGAGGGTGGCCGCCAAGGCGGGCACCAATGAGTGGGCGGAAAAGAAGGGCGGTGACGTTGGCGCCATCGCCATGCAGATTTTCAATGCCCTGACGGAGCAGGCGGACCGGCGAAGCTGGCTGACCCTGCCCCGCCAGGCGTGGATGTGGCCCAAGGCGGTCACTCCCGGCCAGTATCAGCTGGCCATCGACGGTACCCCGCAGCCGGTGGAAGTCAAAGCGGGACGAACCACCCTGGTCTGGGCGGTGAAGACCGGCCCGGGGATCCGGATGCACTCAGTGATTTTGTAAGAGGAAGACCCAAGATGAAAAGCGTAAAACTGATCGTGGCCATTGCGGCCATCGCCCTGCTCGGCGGCTGTCAGTCCAAGGTGGAGTACCGGGATGCCACAGAAACCGAAACCGTCACCGTAGATTTTGGCTCTTCGGATCTGCAATCCGTGGCCGCCAAGATGGTGGACTCCATGCTGACCACCCCGTCGGTGATCCGACTCACCGGCGACAGCCGCCCCGTGGTGTTCGTTGACAAGATCAAGAACAAAACCTCGGAGCACATCGATACCGAGTCCATCACCGACACCATCAGCACCCGACTGCTGCGCAGTGGCCAGTTCCGCTTCGTCGACATGACCAAGGTGGAATCGGTTCGCAAACAGCTGGACTTCCAGAACAACGGCGGCCTGGTGAACCCTGCGACCGCCATCCAGTTCGGTCGCCAGATCGGTGCCCAGTACATGCTGTATGGCAACCTCTCCAGCATCGTCAAACAGGACGGCTCCACCAAGGATGTCTACTACAAGATGACCATGCGCCTGATGGATCTTGAGAGTGGTCTGATCGAATGGGCGGACGAGAAAGAGATCCGCAAGCAGAAGAACCGCTCCTTCCTGGGACTCTAAAACCAGAGCCCCAGTTCAGGTTTATTCCGGGGTAAACACCCCGATGATCTGACCGGCGCCTGCCTGCTTCTGGGCAGGCGCTTCAGCCTGACGCTGCTGATGGCCGCACTCCACGCACTCCATCACCTCCACCCCGTTCTCGGCGAACAGCATGATGCTGTCCATCGCCTGACACTCTGGGCAGCTGGCCCCGGCAATGAACCGCTTCTTACGGGTTGCTTCCATGATCAATTTTCTCCTTTGGCCTGTGGTACACTTCGGCCACTTCCTATCTGAATACCGAATCCATGATAACGCTAAATCAGGTGCAACTCATCCGCGGCGCCAAGCGGCTGCTGGATAACACCTCACTCACCATCTATCCCGGCCACAAGGTGGCCCTGGTGGGGGCCAACGGCTGTGGCAAGTCCAGCCTGCTGGCCATGCTCACCGGTCAGGTCAGCCCGGATGCGGGGGACCTGAATCTGCCCAAGGGGTGGCGGATGGCCACCGTGGATCAGGAAACTCCGGCCCTGACGGTCAGTGCCCTGGACTACGTCCTGGACGGTGACCGCCACTTTCGTGCCCTGGAGCAGGAGCTGGGCCGTGCCCAGGAATCCGGCGAGGGCAAGGCGATCGCCGCCGCCCATGATGCCTTCGAGGCCTATCATGGCTACCAGGTGCCCGCCCGGGCTGCCGAGCTGCTGGACGGCCTGGGGTTTGATCAGAGCGCCCAGGGGCAATCGGTAAAGAGCTTCTCCGGTGGCTGGCGCATGCGCCTCAACCTGGCCCGGGCCCTGCTGGTCCCCTCAGACCTGCTGCTGCTGGATGAGCCCACCAACCACCTGGATCTGGACACCCTGATCTGGCTGGAAGGATGGCTCAAGCGCTACCCGGGCACCCTGATCCTCATCAGCCACGACCGCGACTTTCTGGATCAGGTTGCCGGCGAGGTGGTGCACATCGAGCACCAGAAGCTGAACCACTACAAGGGCAACTACAGCCAGTTTGAGCGCCAGCGCGCCGAGCAACTGGCCCAGCAACAGGCCCAGTTCGAGAAGCAGCAGCGTCAGCGGGCCCATATGCAATCCTTCGTGGATCGCTTCCGCTACAAGGCCAGTAAGGCCCGTCAGGCCCAGAGCCGGCTCAAGGCGTTGGAAAAGCTCACCGAACTGGCGCCGCTGCACGCCCAGAACAGCTTCAACATAAGCTTTCGCGAGCCCCAGGCCCTGCCCAATCCGCTGATCCAGATGGACCAGGTACAGGGTGGATACGGCGACAAGACGGTGCTGGAGCAGATCAAACTCAACCTGGTGCCCGGCAGCCGCATCGGCCTGCTGGGGCGCAACGGCGCCGGTAAGTCCACCCTGATCAAACTGCTGGCCGGGGAGCTCAAGCCCATGAGCGGTGAACTGGCCCCCAATCCGGCCCTGCAGATCGGCTACTTTGCCCAGCATCAGCTGGAGACCCTGCACCCACAGCAGAGCCCGCTGCAGCACCTGACCCTGATCGCCCCGGACGCCACCGAACAGCAGCTCAGGGACTACCTGGGCGGATACGGCTTCAGCGGCGACAAAGCCAAGGAGCCGGTGGCCCCCTTCTCCGGCGGGGAGAAAGCGCGTCTGGTGCTGGCCCTACTGATCTGGCAGCGCCCCAACCTGCTGCTGCTGGATGAACCCACCAACCACCTGGACCTGGAGCTGAGGGAAGCCCTGACCCTGGCCCTGCAACAGTTCGATGGCGCCATGGTGGTGGTCTCCCACGATCGCCACCTGCTCCGAGCCACCTGCAGTGAGTTCTATCTGGTGGACGGCGGCCGGGTGAAGGACTTCGAAGGGGACCTGGAGGATTACCACCAGTGGCTGATCCAGCAGGCCCGAACCAGCGAAACCGAGGAGACGGGCCCCTCCCAGTCAGAACAGAAGCGAAACCGCAAGCGCCTGGAAGCGGAACTTCGCCAAAAGCTGTCCCCCCTCAAAAAAATCGAAACTGACATCGATAAACGGATGTCAAAGTTGCACACTCGTTTGAACACCATTGAAGAGTCCCTGTCAGACAGTCGCCTCTACACGGATGAGTGCAAATCAGAGCTGAATGGCCTGCTGATGGAACGAGGCGAACTGCAATCCCAGCTTGAAGAGTTTGAGCTGGAGTGGTTGGATATCCAGGAGCAGATGGAAACCATTCGGGACGCCGCGAAGGAGCAATAAAAGATGATCAGTCACGAGAACCTGTGGCAGTTCGGCGACAAAATCTGGCAACAGGAACAAGCCCGCCAGATCTGTTTGCTGATGCAGGATCAGTACCGCATCGACCCCAACCTGCTGCTATTGGCCATCCTGATGGAGCATGAGCATATGTTCCTGGATGGCGCGCGCTTTACCACGCTGCGCAAGGCCAAGGACGAGTGGGAAGATCGCATGGTTGGCCCCTATCGCCAGCTGCGTAAGCTGGCCAAAACCAGCCTGCCGGAAGACAGCTATCGCCAGATGCTGGAGGTGGAACTGGTGATGGAGAAGCGCAGCCAGCGACTGATGGTCAAAGCCCTGCAACACCTCAAGGTGGAGCAGGAGGGAGACAACCTCACCGCTTGCCTGCAGGCCCACGATCTCAATCCCGGGGACCTGCCCTCTGAGCTTCTGGGTCAATTGTCGGAACTGTTCGACCTGGCCAGCCAGATGATCAACCAGCCCCAGTTGCGGGCGGTGCAGTAACCCAGGACCACAGAGTCACAAAGGGCCCCTTGGGGCCCTTTCTCTTTCCCTTTCCCCAAAGGGAGAAGTTCCGCTACTCTAAATCCTCATACCCACGGACATTGATGACACGGATGACGACCCGCTTTGCCCCCAGCCGTTGGTGGCGCAACCCCCACCTGCAGACCATCTGGCCATTGATGGTCAAACCCGCCGCCCTGCCCCTGCTTCGGGAGACGTTTTCTCTCAGCGATGGCGATCACCTGCAACTGGACTGGCTGAATCCGGAAGGGGACGGGCCCCTCTACCTGCTGCTCCACGGCCTGGAGGGCGGCTCCGACTCCCACTATGTCAGGCGGATGCTGCATCGCTTGAATCAGCAGGGGGCGACCGCGGTGGTGATGCATCAGCGCAGTTGCGGCGGCGAGATGAATGCCCTGCCCCGGACCTACCACAGCGGCGAAACCGCCGACCTGGGGCAAATGCTCACCCAGCTGACCCAACGCTTTCCCGACCGGCCCATATTGGCCATCGGCTACTCTCTGGGGGGCAACGTGCTGTGCAAATACCTGGGTGAGCAGGGTGACAACAGCCTGATTCACCGCGGCGTGGCGGTCTCACCTCCCCTGGACCTCTTCGCCTGTGCCCGGCGTATGGAGCAGGGCTTCTCCCGGGTCTATCAGCGCCATCTGCTGACCCGACTGAGAGACAAGATCCATCAGAAGCTGGCCGGTCCCCACGCCGGGGCCATGCCCGTGGGGCCAGGGGAATGTAAAAAGCTCAACACCTTTTACCAGTTTGACCACAGGGTCACCGCGCCTCTGCACGGCTTCGATGGTGCCGATGACTACTACCGGCGTGCCAGCGGCAAACAATTTCTCAAGGGGGTGCGCCGCCCCCTGCTGGTGCTGCACGCCGCCGATGACCCCTTCATGACCCAGGCGGTGATCCCTGCCCCCCATGAACTGGCTCACAGCGTCACCCTGGAGCTCTGTCCCTACGGCGGCCACGTGGGCTTTATCAGTGGCGGTCCCCTGTGGCGACCGGCCTTCTACCTGGAACCCCGGGCGATCAACTTCCTGAACGAATCCTTATAAATCCGGCACTTTGCCCAAGCGCCTCCTACACTAAAACTCAGAGAGTGTGTGGGAGGTGGAGATGAAAGTTGTCTGGTTCCTCGTGGGGTTGATGCTGGCGGCGGCCCCGGCTTATGGCCGTTACTGGGCCGACGGCCCGATGATGGTGCGCTCCCAAGCGCCCCTGAAATCCCTGGTTCTGAGCCCCATCTTCCGCCCCGCCCGCTACACCCAGGGCGACCTCATCGCCGACGCCGCCATCTACGCCGCCAGCATCTGGGCCGTCGACGAAGAGTATGTGATGGACTACTACACCATCCAGTATCGTTTCAGCCTGCAGTGGAGTCCGTCGGATCGCTGGCAACTGGGCGCCTCCATCGCCAGCCACACCACAGACGACGCCCACCTGGACCAACTGAGCCTCTCCTTCCACAAGCTGTTTGGCATCGACCAGAATGGCCGCGCCGAAGTCCCCAAACATCGCAGCTACCTGGAGATCCCCAAGGCGGATCTACTTATCGAGGACTTCAGCGGCCATGCCATCGGCCGCCAGTTGGAGCTCTCTGTGGGTTACTCCCTCTACCGCCACCAGCGTCATGACCTCAGCACCACACTAGTGCTGGCCTATGAGGATGACACCAATCCTCGTAGCGGCGGTGGTTGGGACGGCAGTGTCCAGCTGGATTACCAGTACGCCTGGCGCAGTAATACCGCCTACCTGATGGGCGCCATGGCCTGGACCGACGGTGACGCCCTGTTCGGCTTCGAACTGGAGACCTCGAGCTGGCACTGGGGCTTGGGCTACCGCCGCCAGTTCGCCGACCGCCATCAGGTACTACTGGAGTACAACGCCGCCGAAGGCATACTGCCGGACCTGGGCCAGTTCGCCAAACCGGTCCACGAGATCAACCTGGGCTACCGTTACCAGGTTCGCAATCTGGCCCTGGAAGGGGTTATCATGCAAAACTTCAAATACCCGGACAACAGCGCCGATGTGGCTCTGGTGGCCAAGATCCGATATAAGTTCTGACCATGCTGATCCCCTATGACAAATTGAAACAGAGCCTCTCGGGTGAGGCCCTGACCAACCTGATGCGTGAGTTCCTGCTGCAGCAGATCACCGATCAGGGATTCGACCAGACCGACAGCCAGGCCCTGTCCCAGGCGCTGCCCCAGGTAGAGGCAGCCCTGAAGCGGGGCGAACTGGTGGTGGAGTTCAGCGAAGAGGAGGAATCGGTGGCGATCCGTCCGGCGGACCAGGTGACCGCCAGCGCCTTCGATTGACCCGGCTCTTGACCCGGCGGGGGCAACACTTTTATAACAAAAGACCAATTACAGGGAAGGGCCAAAGGATATGTCAGCCAAGCACCCCATCATCGCGGTTACCGGCAGCAGTGGCGCCGGCACCACCACCACCACCAAAGCCTTTAAACACATCTTTCGCCAGCTGGGCGTGACGGCGGCGCTGGTGGAGGGGGACAGCTTCCACCGCTACACCAGGGCGGAGATGGAACTGGCGATCCGTAAAGCCAGGGAAGACAACAAGAGCATCAGCTACTTCGGCCCCGAGGCCAACGACTTCCCTGCCCTGGGAAACCTGTTCGAGACCTATGGCCAGTCCGGACAGGGCCAGGTAAGGCAATACCTGCACACCTTCGATGAGGCGGTGCCCTTCAACCAGATGCCCGGCACCTTCACCCCCTATCAGCCTCTGGAAGCGGACACCGATCTGCTCTACTACGAAGGGCTGCACGGCGGGGTGGTGACCGATGAGGTGAACGTGGCCAAGAAGGTGGACCTGCTGATCGGCATGGTGCCCATCGTCAACCTGGAGTGGATTCAGAAGATCATCCGTGACACTGGCGACCGGGGCCACAGCAGGGAAAAGGTGATGGGCAGCATCGTCCGCTCCATGGACGACTATGTGAATCACATGACCCCGCAGTTCTCCCGCACCCACATCAACTTCCAGAGGGTTCCCACGGTGGATACCTCCAACCCCTTCAGTGCCAAGGATATTCCCAGCGACGACGAAAGTTTCGTGGTGATCCGCTTCCGGGGTGTAAAAGACGTGGATTTCTCCTACTATCTGCAGATGATTCAAGGTAGTTTTATGTCCAGAATCAACACTCTGGTGGTGCCGGGCGGCAAAATGGGCCTGGCCATGGAGCTGATTCTGACGCCGGTGATCAAAAAATTGATACAGCAGCGTAAACAAACCCTGATCAAGGAACAATTCGAACAGGGGAATAATGGAGAGCTGAGCTAACCTGAAATAACACAGGATCCAGTCAACAGTAATTTTGTTTGACCAAATTGGGTCTTTTCGGGCAGATCATCTTCTTAATCCGAGCTTTTTTTTCAGCGGATATAAAAAACTTGGATCAAGGTCATAGTGCTTTGGGCTAGACCTATTTAACATTTGAACCTAGAATTCTGAGTTGTTTATCTTTTCCTTACCAAACTGAGGGACAGCACTTATGGCGCTAATCGGCAAGCCAAAACCGGATCCAACTCTAGAGTGGTTCCTCTCCCATTGCCACATCCACAAGTATCCTGCCAAGAGCACTCTGATCCACGCCGGTGAAGAGTCCGATACCCTGTACTACATCGTTAAGGGTTCCGTCGCGGTACTGATCAAGGATGAAGAGGGCAAGGAGATGATCCTGTCCTACCTGAATCAGGGTGACTTCATTGGAGAGCTGGGCCTGTTCGAAGAGCAGCCTGAGCGGACCGCATGGGTTCGTGCCAAGTCTCCTTGTGAAATCGCCGAGATCTCCTACAAGAAATTCCGCCAGTTGATCCAGGTAAACCCTGACATTCTGATGAAGCTGTCCGCTCAGATGGCCAACCGCCTGCAAAACACCTCTCAGAAGGTGGGCGACCTGGCCTTCCTGGATGTGGCTGGCCGCATCGCCCAGACTCTGCTGAGCCTGGCCCGTCAGCCCGATGCCATGACTCACCCAGATGGCATGCAGATCAAGATCACCCGTCAGGAGATCGGTCAGATTGTTGGCTGTTCCCGTGAGACTGTGGGCCGCATCCTGAAGATGCTGGAAGAGCAAAACCTGATCCAGGCGCACGGTAAGACCATCGTGGTCTACGGCACCCGTTAAGGACATAGCTCAGAATCGAAAAACCCCGCCAATGCGGGGTTTTTTAATGGCTGAGAGTTGAGAAATAAAAAAGGGCGCCTGGGCGCCCTTTTCTCGTACCCAGCCTCGCCAGCTAGCGAACGTTGGTGGACTCGAAGATCTTGTCCGCCGAAGCCGCCACAAAGCCGGTGTAGAGCTCGCCGTCGGCCATGGGGTAGCGCAGGGCAAACTCATAGAAGCAGGCGGGGATGGTCATCTCGCCGTCGGCGAAGCTCACCGCCACCTTGTCTGCCAGGGTGGAGGATTGCTCCAGCAGCACTTCCGGACTGCCCTTGATCTCACCGCCGGAGCTGTTGAGATCGAAGCCGGACGCCTTCAGTGCCTGGTTGACGCTCTCCAGGGTGCCAAACTCGCTCAAGTGGTTCACGCTGACGGTAAAGTGGTTGGCGCGGAAACCGAAGGCCGCCAGCCAGGCGGCGTACTCGCTCTCCTCCAGCAGGGTGCGGTACTGCTCCTGGGTGGCCTTCCAGGGGGCGCCGCCATAGGCATGAGCCACATCCTGGGTCAGCCCCTGGGGCATCTGCGCCACCAGAGACGCCACGATCTCCTGCAGCTGGGCACTGCACTCCTCCAGCTTCAGCTCAGAGATAAAAACCTTGGGCTGAGTGCTGTCAGGGTGTTCGTAGTGCCGGGCATACAGTTTCTTGGCGTCGAAGTGATACTCCCCTTTCTGCTCGTATCCCAGGGCCAGGAAGTGCTGGGCCAGGTTGTCGATCCCCAGGCCCGGGGCACGGAAGGTACGAAACGCCACATGGTCGTTGATGATCGCCTCACCACCACTGAGCAGTTGATGCACCTTCTCGGCACTGGGGCACTGCTTCAGGTAGTCCTGCCACAGCTGGCCAAACAGGTTTTGAATATCCATTTCCATCTTGCTCCTTTTAGATCTCCAGGCCCGGGGCCAGGGTGGCGGGCATGGCTACCTGATCCGCTTCCACGGAAGCGACCGGGTAGGCGCAGTAATCCGCCGCGTAGTAGGCACTGGCCCTGTGGTTACCGCTGGCGCCGATGCCACCGAAGGGGGCGGAGCCGGCAGCGCCGGTGATCTGCTTGTTCCAGTTGACGATGCCGGCGCGGCTGCGCGCCAGGAAGTACTCCCACTCGTCCCTGCTGTCGGACAGCAGGCCGGCGGAGAGGCCGTAACGGGTGCGGTTGGCCAGCTCAATAGCCTGATCAAACTCGTCGTAGCGAATCACCTGCAACAGGGGACCGAAGTACTCCTCGTCAGGCAGCTCGCCGATAGCGGTGACATCGATGATGCCTGGGCTCACCAGGCCGGTGTCCGCTTGCAGCGGACGCAGTTCCACCAGGGGCTCGCCCCCAAGCTCACGCAGCTTGACCTGAGCGTCCACCATCGCCTGGGCGGCACCGGCGGAGATCATCGACCCCATGAAGGGCTGAGGATCGGCGTCGAACTTGCCGACACGGATCTTATTGGTGGCCTCAATCAGGCGCGCCAGGATGGCGTCACCCTGCCCAGTGCGGGGCAGGTAGAGACGACGGGCACAGGTACAGCGCTGACCGGAGGAGATGAAGGCGGACTGGATGATGTCGTGCACCGCCGCCGCCTCATCCGCCACCTGACGAACGATCAACGGGTTGTTGCCGCCCATCTCCAGGGCCAGGATCTTGCCGGGCTCACCACCGAACTGCTGATGCAGCAGGTGACCGGTGCGGGAGCTGCCGGTGAAGAACAGGCCATCGATCTCCTGGTGGGAAGCCAGGGCCTTGCCGGTCTCCAGCTCACCCTGAACCAGGTTGATGACACCGGCGGGCAGGCCCGCTTCCTGCCACAGCTTCAACATCAGCTCCGCCACCTTGGGGGTCTGCTCCGACGGCTTGAGGACCACGGTGTTACCGGCAATCAGCGCCGGCACAATGTGGCCATTGGGCAGGTGGCCGGGGAAGTTGTAGGGGCCAAACACCGCCACCACACCATGGGGCTTGTGTCTCAGCACCGCACGGCCGGCGGGGGCCTGGCTCTCCTTGGAGCCGGTACGCTCGCCGTAGGCGGTGATGGACAAGCCCACCTTGCCAATCATGGCGGCGGCCTCGGTGCGGGTCTCCCACAGGGGCTTGCCGGTCTCCTCGGCGATGGTCAGGGCCATCTGCTCCTTATTGGCTTCCAGCTGTGCCTTGTAGGCGTTGATGATCTCCAGGCGTCCTTCCAGACCCAGGCTGAACCAGGGGAACTGGGCAGCGCGGGCCGCCTTCAGGGCCGCATCCACCTGCTCCGGAGTGGCGCTCTGGCCCTGCCAGATCACCTCGTTGGTGGCCGGGTTCACCGAGTGCATCTCGTGCCCCAGTCCCTGGGCCCACTGGCCGTTAATCAAATGGCTCATCACTGATTCCTTATCGATTCATGCCCAGGACCCACACGGTGGCCCCGGAGTTCCGGGCCAGTGCGTCGGCATCAGCCTGGCTCAGGAAGATCTCTCCGGCCTCCCTGTCTACCTTGGCACTGGCTCTGATGATGGTCAGATCCTTGAGGTTGGCGTTGGTGACGATCACCTTGTCGTCACCGTCGTGATCACCCACCTTGAGGGTCAGGCTGGCGGATTCGCGAACCGCCTTGATTTCGCTGCGCTGACACTCCACCGTCGGGCCGGCATCGAAGATGTCCACGTAACCCTGACAGCGGAAGCCCTGGCTCTGCAACAACCTCAGGGCAGGCTTGGTGTTCTCATGCACCTCGCCCACCACCGCTTGCGCCTCGGGGCTCAGCAGATTGACGTAGATGGGGTGACGGGGCATCAGTTCGGCCACAAACACCTTGTCACCGATGCCGGTCAGGTAATCTGCGGTGGGGAAGTCGATGCCGAAGAAGTGATCCTCCAGCCACTGCCAGAAGGGGGAGGCCCCACTGGCGTCACTGACCCCGCGCATCTCGGCGATCACCTTGTCACCGAAACGCTCAGGGAAGGCCGCCAGCAGCAGGAAGCGGCACATGGACAGGAAGCGGCCGTTGTCCCCCTTACGCCATTCAGGCTTAAGATAGAGGGTGCACAGCTCCGCTGCCCCGGTGTAGTCGTTACACAGGGTCAGGGTGTTCACTTCCCGGCGGATTTCCAGCTGAGGAGAGACATGCACATCCTTGCCCAGGCGGTAGTGGTAGAAGGCATCTTCGATGCCCACCGCCGCCTCGATGGCACAGGTGCCCACCACCTCACCGGTTTCCGTCTCCTCCAGCACCATCAGGTAGAGCTCGTCCCCCGGTTGCTCCACCGCTTTGGCGAAGCTGCGGACAGAGCGCTGGATCTTACTCTTCAGCAGTTTTTCATCGATTGGCAGCGAGGTGAATCCGTGACCGGAATCCTCGGCAATCTGAAGCAGAGCGGGATAATCCCGCTCGGCGATCGGTCGTACTCTAAGCATGGCCGGTCTCCTCTCCTACTCGCCCTGGCGGGGAGGGAGTTAGCCCTGTTTTACCTTGGCAACCGCTTCCTCGAAGCGGGCCAGACCCAGTTCAATCTCTTCGTCGGTGATCACCAGAGATGGGGTGAAACGCACCACGTTGGCACCGGCCACCAGGCACATCAGGCCGGCTTCGGCAGAGGCCACCAGGAAGTCACGGGCACGGCCCTGGAACTCGTCATTGAGCACGGCGCCGATCAGCAGGCCTTGACCACGCACTTCGGAGAACACCTGGTACTTGTCGTTGATGGCGTTAAGGCCATCGACGAACTTGCGGTGCTTGATGGTCACCCCTTCCAGCACATCCGGGGTGTTCACCACGCCCAGCACCGCGTTGGCCACGGCACAGGCCAGAGGGTTACCACCATAGGTGGAGCCGTGGGTGCCCACCTTCAGGCTGGAAGCAATCTCGGCCTTGGTCAGCATGGCCGCCACGGGGAAACCGCCGCCCAGGGCTTTGGCGGTGGTCAGGATATCTGGGGCCACACCATAGTGCTGGTAGGCGTACAGGGCGCCGGTACGGCCGACACCGGTCTGAACCTCATCGAAGATCAGCAGGGCGTTGTGCTTGTCACACAGGGCGCGCACTCCGTCCATGAACTCCTGGGTGGCGGGGATGATGCCGCCTTCACCCTGGATGGGCTCCATCATCACGGCGCAAGTTTTGTCGGAGATCACCGCTTCCAGGGCGGCCAGATCATTGAACTCGATGTGGTCAACGCCTTCAGGCTTGGGGCCGAAGCCGTCGGAGTAGGCAGGCTGGCCACCCACAGTCACGGTGAAGAAGGTGCGGCCGTGAAACGCCTTGGTGAAGGCGATGATCTGATTCTTCTCTTCGCCGCCGTTCTCCAGGGCCCAGCGACGGGCCAGCTTCAGGGCCGCTTCGTTGGCTTCGGCACCGGAGTTGGCGAAATAGACCCGATCGGCGAAGGTGCTGTCGGTCAGGGTTTTGGCCAGCTGCAGAGCGGGCTCGTTGGTCATCACGTTGGAGAGGTGCCACAGCTTCTCTCCCTGCTCCTTCAGGGCGCCGACCAGGGCGGGGTGGCAATGGCCGAGGCAGTTCACGGCGATGCCGCCGGCGAAGTCGATAAACTCACGACCCTCCTGGTCCCATACCCGGGCGCCTTCGCCACGGACAGGGATAACACTGGAAGGGTTGTAGTTGGGGACCATTACCTGGTCAAACAGGGCGCGGTTAAGCTGTGATTGCATTGTCATGTTCTCCTTGGCCTTACTCTTTGTGCCCCCTGAGTGTGAGACACAAATGTGACCTAATTATCATTCTGATAACAACCAACCATATAAAATTGTCGCTTTGCAGTCAAAATGGCGGAGTGTAGGACAAAGGCGCAAAAAAAGGGTAATTATTCACCATTAAAGAGACTGATACATCCATATATAATGGCCGAACAATAATTAACCCATTGTAATTTAATGGTATCCTAGCGTTTTACTAAGTAATTGCACATTCTGAAGATTTTTACTGACCAAACCCCTCTTTACGTTATCTATGCAGCATAATCGCCGCCTCATTCACCGAAAAAAACCTGTTAACGCCGATTCTGGACCCTAACCCTGGCTTCCGGGATCTGGTAATAGCCACTGATCACCTCCAATCCATCCACCTCTTTCATGACTCTGCCGGACAGAGTCAGGTAGACCACCTCGCCAAAGGCACGGCTCATGGCGCGGGCGGCAGGCTCGGCTCGCAACCAGGGTTGTTCCAGAGAGGCCATCAGCTCAAGCAGGCGTCCCTGATAGCCGACGCCCTCGAGAAAACGGCGACCTATGGCCAGGTGCTGTTGCAGGTGTTCCGCCACAGGCTCGCAGGGCAGGCGCAGGGAACGCAGCGCCTCATATAGCTCGCCACCGGGCTCCAGCCTGGCCTGGTTCATCCACTCTCCCCTCATGCGCTGATAGAGACGGGTGGCTTTGCGGTGAATCAGTATGGGCCCCAGGGCAAACAGACAGGCGTAGATGCGGGCATGGTCGGGGTTCTCCCCCTCCTCTCTGAGCCAATACTCCGCCTTGGATTTCAACAACCGGCACCAGCGCCACAGCTTACGCTGGTGCAACCCCAGGCTCTGGTCCGGTGACCAGCTCCAGTGGTCAAACACCAGGCCGGGCACCAGTTGGGCCAGCTTTTCATAGCCCAGGTAGTTGATCGCCAGGTGCACGTCCTGCAGGCCACTGGCACGACGGTATTCGGAACGGTTGGAGTTGATGTGGCGAATCAGCGCCTGGCTGAGCCAGGGATCCGCTTCAATGAATCGGGTCAGTCGACGAACGTCACCGTCCGGATTGAGCAGCAGCTCCAGCATGTCCAGTTGAGCCACCTCGATGCCCAGCACCTTCTGCAGTCCCTCGGGCTGGGCCATCAAACGCCCCAACTCCGCTTCATAGGCGCGGCAGAAGAACTGCCTCAGCTTTTCCTGCTCCTCATTACGCTTCAGGTTCTTCTGGATCCGCTTAAACTCCGCCGCCCGCTCCACCGCCAGTTTATGGCGCCAGACGAAGGCGACCTCGTCCTCCATGGTGGTCATCGGGGCGTGGACAGGCTCAGAGAGACTCTGATACTGCCAGAACTGCTGTTCAAGCTGCTCCAGCATCTGAGGTTTGGGAAGTTGGGTATTCACTGTTATCTAACGGTTGGACCTTTTTGACTGTTATATCACAAGCACTTAGGAAATTTCCGCCCTGCGGAAGCAGTTTTTCCTCTGAGGAAATTTGCGCGCACCAATAGGGTGCGACCCGGCGAGGCACTTCCGCCGCCCTAACACAGATCCAGATCACAGAAAACCACGCCGCATGAGCGGGTTTCATTGACCACCACGAAATAAGTCATGTGTCAACGGGGTTGGGATGACGTAATCTGAAGCCAGTTCTCACTATCACAATAGGATGTACGAAGATGGTAACAGGAATTCAGATCACTCAATCCGCCGACAACGCCCTGGTAGGCAGCATCTGGCTGATTGACAAGGCCGCAGGTGAAGCTCGCTGTGTAGCCGCGAAAGAGAAGTATGAAGCCGACCAGGTTGTTGCCCTGGCTGACCTGGGTGAGTACGAGTCCCGTGAACTGCCTGTTGAGTCCGCCAACCCTGCCGGTCGTGAAGGTGGTCAGCACCTGAACGTCAACGTACTGCAGCGTGACGTTCTGCAGAAGCTGATGGACGCCCGTGAGCGTGTCGAAGCCGGTTCCGCCAACGACGACGACTACGCCCTGATCAGCGACAACGCTCAGCTGACCATCCGTGTATCCGGCTACGCCGTTCGCTTCAACTCTCTGACTCTGGAACAGCAGCGCGACGTTGTTGCCCGGACCTTCACCGAGAGCCTGTAAGGCCGCCCGCGCGCCCTTAGCCTGTCAACGCCGCTCCCTGAGCGGCGTTGTTGTTTCAACCCCCAATCCCCTCGACCCTGAAGCCCACCTAAGGAGCGGAGCAGACTCAGGCACTGAAGGCACAGCACGGCCAATCGCCAGCCACAAAGCCTGCTGGGCAATCCCGGCTCTCCTTGGAAGAATAATCTGATTAGCCCCCTCTTCCCGCAAAGATCTTTCCCCTGTACAGGACAACCCCTCTATCTAAGATGATCTCTTGGGCCCATGGGGGTAGAATGCCAGCGCTTCGACTAAGCCGACAGGGACCCTTCATGCTGCTGATGCTCGACAACTATGACTCCTTCACCTACAACCTGGTGCAATACTTCCAGCAGTTGGGTGAGCAGGTCGTGGTCCGTCGAAACGACGCCATCAGCCTGGCAGAGATCGAAGCCCTGAGCCCCGACTACCTAGTGATCTCCCCCGGCCCCTGCAGCCCTAACGAAGCCGGACTCTCCCTGTCACTGGTGGAGCACTTCTCCGGCCGACTGCCGATCCTCGGCGTCTGCCTGGGACACCAGACCATAGCCCAGAGCCTGGGCGCCAAAGTGGTAAGGGCCCATCGGGTAATGCACGGAAAAACCTCCAACATTCGCCACCGCAATCTGGGCGTGTTTCAGGGATTACCGGATCCCCTCAGGGTCACCCGCTACCACTCCCTGGTGGTGGACCCAGACACCCTACCCGACAGCCTGGAGGTCACCGCCTGGTGCCACAACCAGCTGGGGCAGCCGGAGGTCATGGGCCTGCGCCACAAAACCCTGCCCCTGGAGGGCGTACAGTTCCACCCCGAATCCGTGCTCACCGAGCAGGGGCTGGCACTGCTGAATAACTTCTTGAAACAAAACTGAACACCCCACGCCGCTCTCCGGGCTGATGCCGCGGAATCACTGTGATATAAATCACGGTCAAACAAACGCCAAGGATCCCTACAACAATGAAAAAATGGATGAGTCTGGGCATCTCCCTCAGCCTGCTCAGCGCCTGTGCGGCCACCACACCCGACACCCCCACCGCTGTCACGCAAACCCAGCCTCAAATCATCGCCCCGGTGCCGACGCTGAACGCGGCACAGCCTCTGACCCTGAAACAGATCATGGCGGACCCGGACTGGTTGGGGAACGCGCCTCAGCAGCCCTTGTGGTCCCTGGATGGCCAACGAATCTACTTCTGGCAGAAGGAGCTGGGATCCAAGCTGAGCCGCGCCTTCGAAGTCAATACCCAGGGAGACACTCAGCCCCTGGCCTTCGCCGACTGGGCCCTGGCCGAGGAGAAAACCCTGAATTCGGACGGCACCCTGGCCGCCTGGCTGTATGAGGGCAACCTGTTTGTGGCCCGCCCCGGCGACCAGCCCCGCCAGCTGACCCTGGACAGCAGTGCCATCGACCAGTTCAGCTTCACCTTGGACAACCAGTTGCTGGTGCGGCGAGGCAACAAGCTGTTTCGCATCGAGCCCCAGAGTGGTCGTACCCTGCTGCACGCAGAGCTGGTATTTGGCCAGAAGCCAGATGGCGCCAAGGTGGCCGACACCTATCTGGCCAAACAGCAGAAGCGGCTGATCCAGTATGTGGACAATCAGTACCGGGATGCCGCCGACCAGAATGCCCGTCAAGCGGAGCGTCGTCAGGCCGACGCCGGCCTGGCACCACACCCCTTCTACCTGAATGCCAGTGAGCGACTGGTGACCCTGAGCCCCTCCCCCGACGGTCGCCATATCCTGGCGGTGGTCACCGACAAGGAGGGCAGCTGGCGCAAAGATCACGACATCATGCCCAACTACCTGGACAAGAAGGGCTATGTGGCCGCCCAGCCTGCCCGGGCCCGGATCGCCGAAGCCGAAGTAAAGGCCCACAGGCTGGTGCTGCTGGACAGCCAAAACGGCAGCGTGACCAACATCAGCTGGGAAGGGCTGACCGGTTTCGATGAGGATGTCCTGGCCAGCGTCAAGGCGGAGAACGCCCAGAGGCGCGGCGACACCTACCAGACCCAGAAGGCGCTGCGGGTGATCACCCTGATGCAGGACTGGGGCTGGCAACAGAGCCCCATCCAGTGGTCTCCCCAGGGCGACAAGCTGGCGGTGATGCTGGAGTCCCAGGCAGACAATAAGGATCGCTGGCTGGCGACGGTGGATCTTGCCAAGGGCAGCCTCACCACAGAGCATCGCCTTCACGATGAGGCCTGGGTGAACTACACCCACAACGAATTTGGCTGGAGCCGGGATGGCCAAAGCCTCTACTACCTCTCCGAGGAAAGCGGCTACTCCCACCTCTACATCAAACCGCTCAAGGGTAAGGCCAGGGCACTGACCCAGGGCGAATTTGTGGTCAGTAACCTGACCCAGAGCCGCGACGGCAAGCGCTTCTTCTTCAAGGCCAACCGCCATCACCCCGGCCAGCACGAGGTGTTCAGCGTGGCCAGTGACGGCGGCGAACTGCGTCAGGAGACCGATCTCAAGGGTGGCCTGGAGTATCGCCTCAGCCCGGATGAAACCCGGCTGCTGCTGACCGCCTCCAGCCGTACCCGGCCGCCGGAGCTGTTCTTGCAGCCCCTGGGCGCTCAGCCCACCCAGCTGACCCACACCACCAGCCAGGCCTTCCTGGATTACCCCTGGCAGGCCCCTGAAGTGGTGGCGATTCCCTCCACCCATCAGGCCAAGCCGGTCTATGCCCGCATCTTCCGTCCCCTGAACGACAGCAAGAAGCACGATGGCAAATACCCGGCGGTGATCTTCAATCATGGCGCCGGTTACCTGCAGAACGCCCACTTCGGCTGGTCCGGATACTTTCGCGAATTCATGTTCCACAACCTGCTGGCCCAACAGGGCTACGTGGTGATGGACATCGACTACCGCGGCTCCAAGGGCTATGGCCGCGACTGGCGCACCGCCATCTACCGCAACATGGGCCACAGCGAAGTGGAAGACATGCTCGACGGCATCGACTGGATGTCCGCTTCTCTGGGGGTCGACCAGCAGCGGGTGGGCACCTACGGCGGTTCCTACGGCGGCTTCCTCACCTTTATGGCGCTGTTCACCGAGCCTGAACGCTTCCAGGCCGGGGCCGCCCTGCGGCCGGTGACCGACTGGGCCCACTACAACTACGGCTACACCTCCAACATCCTCAATACCCCGGATGTGGATCCCATCGCCTATGAGCGCAGCTCCCCCATCGAGTTTGCCCAAGGGTTACAGAAACCCCTGCTGATCATGAGTGGCGTGCTGGACGACAACGTCTTCTTCCAGGACAGTGTGCGCCTGGTGCAGAGGCTGATCGAACTGGAGAAGCCGATGTTTGAGACCGCCATCTACCCGGTGGAACCCCATGGCTTCCGCCAGCCCTCCAGCTGGCTGGATGAGTACCGTCGCATCTACCGCTTGTTCGAGGAGAACCTCAACCCAGGACAAGGGAACACTGATTAATATTTATTCATTTTTGTTGAATGTTTCATCAGCAGAGACTAGGTTGAGAGAGTCACTTGCGATGTGACTACCTTGAATGGTTGTGTTCGTCCTTTTCGCCCCGCCACGGAACTGGCGGGGCGTTTTATTTTCATCAGAGGTGGGAGAAGCGTCCCACCAGGCCATGGAGCTCAGCCATCTCTCCCTCGATCTGGCGGGCCGACTCCAACATCCGCTCCGCAGTCTGGGAGGTTTCCCGGGCCAGGCCACTGACGTTCTGCATGCTGGCGTCCATCTCCTCGGCCACCGCGCTCTGCTCCTCCGCCACCGTAGCCACCTGACGGTTCATGTCGCTTATCACCGATACCGAGCTGACGATCTGCGCCAGAGCGCCGTCCGCCTGCTCCGTCTTGGTCACGCTGCCCTGAGCCTGTTCCCGGCTCTGTCCCATCACCTCCACCGCACTGAGTGCCTGAGACTGCAGGCGCTCCACAATCTCGCGGATCTCCTCGGTGGAGTTCTGGGTCTTCTGAGCCAGGGTGCGCACTTCGTCGGCTACCACCGCAAAGCCCCGTCCCTGTTCTCCGGCCCTGGCCGCTTCGATGGCCGCATTCAGCGCCAGCAGGTTGGTCTGTTCGGCAATGCCGGTGATCACCTCCAGCACCCGGCCGACCTGACGACTCTCCTCCTCCAGTTTGGTCAGTTCACCGGAGGCGCTCTCCACCTGCTCCGCCATCAGGTTGATGGCGCCGGCGGTGTCGGACACCACCACAGAACCGGATCTGGCCTCTTTGTCCGCGTGGGCTGCGGCATCGGACGCCTTGGAGATGTTTTCGGTCACGTGATGAACGGTGCGGTTCATCTCGTTCATGGACTGGGAGATGCGGGCCACCTCGTCAGACTGGCGAGTCATGCCGTCACAGGCTTCCCGCGCCGCATCCCGTACCGTCAGGGCACTGTGCTCCACCTTGCCGGTCACCCCCTGGATTCGGGTCAATAGCTCACTCACCTGACTCAGCATGGAGTTGTAGGCCTGATGCACCCTTTCCAGTTCGTTATCCCGGCCAATGGCCGAAGCGGCAATGGGGTGATTAAACTCCCCTCTGCCCACCCGCTGCAGGGAGTCCGCCAGCTGGGCCAGGGGGCGAATCAGGGTGCGGCTGCCATAGAGCTGGCCGAGCAGCACCATCAACAGGATCCCCAGAGAGGTCCCCAGGGCGACCCGCTGCTGCATCGCCACCGTCGAGTTGGCACTTTGTGCCATCATCCCCACCGCCTGGTGCATATTCTTGAGCACCTCGACGGAGAGGGCTTGAATCTCCGGCAGGGCGGCAGGTTCGGGCATCTGCAGATAGGCCTCCACCCGCTCCCGATAGGTGCGCCAGAGTCCGCCCACCTTCAGCAACTGCTCCCGGATATGGGGCTCGCTCACCGGTGCCAGCTTGCGACTGGGGTCGCCCGCCAGCAGCAGTTGATGGGCCTTCTCGAAGCGGGTTACCGTCTTCTCCAGGGCCGCGGGAGCCAGTCCCCCCTGGACCACCAGCAAGGCTTCCTTGGCATAGCGCTGACTCAGCATCCGCTGGGCCCCGGCGATGTTGATCCGCTCGGCACTGTTGCCCGAGGTGGCGTACAGCATGACGGCGTTGACCGCCGCGAGAAGAAACAGCACCAGGAAGATCACCAGGAACTGTCCCCTTACCGTTTTAATACCCACTAGACGCAGCATGGCATGGAGCCACTGGTTCAGCGTGTTGGCCATGGATTCCTCTCCATTTGTGGCGGCGCACCGCCCCTTTGTTTCATCAGAAAGACAACATTTAAAGTTATCGACTGATGTTCTGCCCCTGTTAACCGCTTTATCGGCCAATGTTGAAAAATGTGAAGCGCATTCGCCTGCGGAGTCAGGTTTTTACCACGCAAAAACCACCAGAAACATGATCGCACTCAAACTTTTCTAAAGGGTGAAAGCGGATTGAGCACAGTACTCAACCGACGAAGGCTGAGGAAAAAAGCTTAGATTGTAATCAGTTGGACCGCTGATACTGGCTATTTCTAGATCCATAAGCAGGTGGCCTTCCATCCCTGAGTCAAAGTGCTCCGTCCAAGGCCTCTTACCTCACCGTTAGCAGGCATCCAACGCCTCGCTTTCGCCGGCCAAGGCCACGGCTGTGCTTTTTCACACACCCGGCTGAAAGCCATTGGCCTGAGAATGATTGCCGTCTAGGGTATAGAAGGAGTGAATCAACGGGATAAATCTATGGGCAGGTACCGCCAGCAAGTCTTTGAAGCCGCACGCACCCTGGTCGCAGAAAAGGGGCTGCTGGAGTTTTCCATGCGCGACCTGGCCAAAGCCTCGCAGATCTCCGTAGGCACTCTCTACCGTGAGATCAGCAACAAGGATGACCTGGTACTGCTGATGGCGGCAGACAACGTGCGCCGCCATGGTGTGGGGCTGGACAGCGCCCTGGAGTTTGGCCTGAATCCCGCCGAGCAGATGATGTTCCTCATCGGCTTCGCCCCCTACTGCATCGACTTCGCCAATCTGGATGCCAGCCAGGATCCCAATGTGGGTACCGACTTCCTGGTGGGCAACTGCGACTTGGTGGCCCAGGCCACTGCCGAAGCCATTGAAGAGTTTCAGGCCAGCTTTCGACACTACCGCCAGCAGGTGGATGAACTGGTCAGCCGATTAAGCGATGGGAGCGCCTTCTCCGACAGCAAGGAGCGAGCCAAGGAGGTGGCCATGGATCTGTCGATCCTCTGTCGTGGCACCCGGGTGATGAGAATTATGCGAACCAACCTGAAGTTCCGTGCCAACCAGATTGAAACAGAAAAGCTCTGTCAGTTGGCCGAACTGATCCTCGGCCAGTTGCACTGGCGCCAGATGAGGCCGCTACTCGACCCCAAGAAGCTGGAACTGGCCTGGAGGACCGCCATGGATCAACAGGGGATGGTGCCACGATGATGGGCCAATCCTGACAGAGTTGCCTCCAGGTTCACCAGGGAAAAACTGTGATCCCCCCTTGGACGGGTGTTCCATTTGGGCCCTGCCCAACCGCCTCAACCGAGACCGCGCCCACACCGCCAGCAACTTCAGAGAAAGCCTCCTCTCGAACACACCCCAAAAGCTGAAGACAGATCACTCCAGGTAAGCTGTTTCGGCCCAGCCTGACCGATCCCGACCTCTTTAGCATCTTGCCCATCTGACTCTCCATATACTGTGATCAGATTTCATCACGAGGAGGAGTCGAATCATGTTGCCATCCGGTTGGATCTTCTATCAATCCGCGCGCCAAGAGCTGTGGCGGCACACCTCCTGGGATATGGCCCCCTGGGATCTCAGGTTTGATGCCCGGTTTGAGTGCAGCAACATCCATGTCTCCGACCCCAGGCTGCGACAAAGTGCCTGCGCCCTGTTGGCTTCCGAGAAAGGTGCCGCCTTTCACTTTGGCCTGGCCAGCGACCGGCAGATACAGGGACAACGGCTGTTCAGTGCCCAGGCTGATCAGGGCTACCTGATCCTGATGTTTGACCAGGCCTACTCCCCCAAAATCGATGAGGTAAGGCACTACGTCCAACAGACGGTGCAGCCCTTTGTGCTGCAACCGGGCGCCAGGGGAACACTGACCCCGCGCACCAAGACCATAGTCAAACTGACCGCTTTGGGCTTCACCACCACAGAGATCGCCAATGCCCTGTTTCTGTCAAACCGAGGGGTCGATTACCACCTCGACCTGGCGAAAAAAACCTTGGGCGCCAGCAACCGCTCTGCGCTGATCTTCTTGGCCATGCAGCAGGACTGGCTCGCCTGAGAATCCACTAACAAAAACTGAGTAATGATGATGAGAAAACTGATTGCCTTAGCGGTCCTGTCCGCTATGGGGCTGGCCGGCTGCGGCTCCGATTCGGACAGCACGCCCCCGCCACCCGCACCGGAACAGCCCACCCCGGCACCACAATACGCCAACCTGGATGTGCACGTGGAACCCAACCGCCAGTTCGACGGCATGGTGCGCATCTACCTGGGACGCTGGTACCCCTGCACCACCGAGCACCCTGAGATGTGCGATCCCGCCATGCCGGCAGACTATGAACTGCCCACCACCGGCAGCCAAACCGGCACCTATGGCAAGCCCAAGGACGAAAACGATCGCAACAAGAACAAGTACTACAACGCCCGCACCCGGGATGACAGCAAGTACTATATGGAGATCGCGGCCAGCGACATCAAAGCCTGGCGTGCCCAGTCCATTCGGGACGACATCTTCGTGCCTGGCCAGTACTCCATCCTGGATGTGATGCTCTATGTCTCCACCATCCGCACCGATCTTGAGGTCACCCTGGGTGAGTGGAACGATGAGCTCAACACCTACGACTACAGCGTCTCCTTCGACGCCAACGGCGACGGTGACTTCGATGACGTCGCCGACGGGGACTACAAGGACAGCGAAGACTGGTACGCCGCCTCCACCTACGACCAGGGGGACAACCTCAAGATCGCCAACCCCGTCCTCGATACCCTGTATGAACGCCTGGATGAGTACTGGGTGCAGCCGGAGATGAACATCCGCTTCCAGCCGGTCTCCCCAATGATGCGGGAGCGGGTCAAGCAGATGCAGAAGGCCGAGGCCGACCGCCTCAAGGCCAACGGTGGCAAGGTGATCCTGCCCAGCCTGGTGCTGGCTTACCTGGATGGCCGCAAAGGCCCGCAACTGCCGGCCAGCAACTTCGAAGTGAAAGCCTACAACCTGCGCCCTGATGTGTATCAGCCTGGGGTGATCACCATCGCCGATGCCATGATGACCGCCTATCACGAGTATGGGGTCGATATCCGCTTCGGCTTCTGGCCAACCCTGTCCACCGGTGCCACCATCGATGCCTACATCATCACCCAGGCCGATGGCGTCAGAAACGGCAGTGAAGGGTTCAGTGGCTGGGGTTGGGTTGCCGGCGAAGCCCAGTCCGCGCTGGATTTCTTCAATGGCCCGGCCTGGCCCAAGGCCCAGGAACTGGTCGAGGGTAGCGCCCCTTACGATAACCCCACCATCTGCCACTTCCTTCGCGATGAGCATGGCCTGCTGACCGAAGAGACCGCCCAGGAGTGCATCGACATGTGGTACTCCGCCTACGGCGGCATCAACCTGCACCGCACCGCCGATGTGTCGGTGATGGTGAACCCCAAGGAGTTTGTCCAGCTGTATTGGGTGGGTCCGGACTATGGCTCCAAGTATGAGATGACGGAGCACAACATCGCTGGCGACGGCAAGTTCCCCATCCACGATGTGGCGCAGGCGGTGGCCCCGCTGCAAAGCAGCCACTTCGGCTGGGGCATTGCCGACTGCGGCCTGTGCCATGGCAAGGAAAACACCCACCTGGACGGCGGCGACTCACCGGTGCTGGGGGAGATCACCGAGCCCTACTTCTGCGCCTCCTGCCACGGCGGCAACGGCGCTCCCCAGGGGCACGGCGCCATAGTGCGCTGTCACTTCTGTCACTCCAAGGACAAGCTGATGCTGAATCACGGCGAGGCCTCCAAGCAGTACCGCTTCGACGAGATCCCCTGTTTTGGCGTCACCCAGAAGGGCAACGAACTCAACGGCGAGATGGGCTCCTGTGCCGACGTGGTCAAGTCCAAAGACCCCTACACCAAAGATATGCTGGATGGTTACTCCCACAACGGCACTACCTATGGCGAACAGGATCCCAGCAAGCAACTGACCCGGGGCAACAGCGACTGGCACACCAGCGAGACCTTCCCGGATCCCTACTCCTGCATGACCTGCCACCCCAATAAGTAATTTGAATGGCTGATCGGTCGCAAAAGAAAAAGCCGCTGCTTCTGATGAAACAGCGGCTTTTCCATTTTGTAGGTCGGAGCCGGCCGATAAGCCGCGATTTTGATGTGAGCGGAGTGGACAATCATCCAACCTGCCACAGCGGTTGCCAGCGGGCACCGCACTCTGATCGCGCATAAGAAAAAAGCCGTTGCACCTTGCGGTACAACGGCTTCTCTATGCTGTAGGTCGGAGCCAGCCCATAAGCCGCGATTTTGACATAAGCGGAGTGGACCTACATCCGGTCTGCCACAACGGTTGCCTGCGGGCTCTTGAGCTTAAGACAAAGAAAAACCCGCATCACCTTTCGGCAATGCGGGTTATCTATGCTGTAGGTCGGAGCCAGCCCATAAGCCGCGATTTTGACATAAGCGGAGTGGACCTACATCCGGTCTGCCAC
>NZ_JBLXDO010000016.1:90083-94926 GCF_048263965.1 Ferrimonas sp.
CGGGCTCTTGAGCTTAAGACAAAGAAAAACCCGCATCACCTTTCGGCAATGCGGGTTATCTATGCTGTAGGTCGGAGTCGGCCGATAAGCCGGGTTCTGTCGTGGACAATCATTCCTCTAGGCCCAGGATCGCTCCTGGGCTCAAGCAACCTACCCGCCCCCAACGCGGGCCACGCCAATGGGGGCCTATTTGGTCTTGCTCCGGGTGGAGTTTACCGTGCCACGGTCTGTTACCAGCCGCGCGGTGCGCTCTTACCGCACCCTTTCACCCTTACCTGTGCTCCCGAAGGAGCCATCGGCGGTTTGCTCTCTGCTGCACTGGTCGTAGGCTTTCGCCTCCCAGGCGTTACCTGGCACCCTGCCCTGTGGAGCCCGGACTTTCCTCCCCCTTGCCCGTCTGCAGGTAAACCTGCACAACGACAAGGCAGCGATTGTCTGGCCGACTCCGGAGGCGGAGTATAACCTGCTACCAGCCCTGCTCCAAGCCGTACTTGTACAGGGCGTTCTTTTTATGACCGAAGATCTCAGCGGTGATCGCCGCCGCCCGCTTCAGCGGCAGCTCCTTGGCCAGCAATTCCAGGGTCTTAACCGTCTGACCATCCAGCTCATCCTCCTGGGCCTTGTGGCCGTGAACCATCAGCACCATTTCGCCTCGGGTACGGTTGTCATCCTCCTTGAGCCAGGCCAGCAACTCGGCGGCAGGCTGGCCCTCGATGGTCTCGAAGGTCTTGGTCAGCTCCCGGGCCAGCACCAACGGGCGCTCCGGCCCCATCACCTCGACGATGTCGGCGATGGTGTCCAGCACCCGGCGGGGAGACTCGTAGAAGATCATGGTGCGCGGCTCCTTGGCCAGGGCACTCAGGCGATCCAGTCGCCCCTTGCCCTTGGCGGGCAGGAAGCCCTCGAAGCTGAAGCGATCCGACGGCAGGCCGGCGGCGCACAGGGCGGTGGTGGCGGCACAGGGCCCAGGCAGGGGCACCACCGGGTGGCCCGCCTCCCGCACCTGGGTCACCAGGTGATAGCCGGGGTCGGAGATCAGCGGCGTGCCGGCGTCGGAGACCAGGGCGATGGACTCCCCCTGCTCCAGGCGGCTGATCACCCACTGAGCACGCTGGCGCTCATTATGGTCGTGAATGGCCACGGTCTTGGTGCTGATGCCGAAGTGGCTGAGCAGCTTGCCGCTGTGGCGGGTGTCTTCACAGGCGATGAGATCCACCTGCTCCAGCACGGTCAGTGCCCGCTGGGTGATGTCCGCCAGGTTGCCTATGGGGGTGGGCACAATATAGAGAGTTGCAGTGGATTCCATGGAAAATCTCTTGGTGTCTGTTGATTGGTTTAGCATCGACAGGGGGTTACACTATTGGCTGTGATTTTATCAGAGTGGGTTTGGCTGTTGAAAAACTTCTCATGCAAACTGACCAAAAGGGCAGTGCCTCTGCTGTTGACCGCCCTGCTGGCCGCCTGTGCCAGCGGTCCGGCACCGGCTCCCAAGGCGCCCAAGGCCAAGGTGGAAATGGGTCTGGTCACCCAGAGTGCCTCCCAGTACCTGCAACAAGCCTCCGCCAGTGAGGGGGAACTGCGTCAGCAGTGGCTGCTGCTGGCGGCCCGCGCCTACACCGAACAGGGTGATATGGCCTCTGCCGCCCAGTTGCTCAGCTCTCTGGAGCAGAGCCTGGCCGCCACCCCGAGACTTCAGGCGGAGTACCGGTTGCTGATGGCGGAACAGGCCAAAGGGGAGCAGAAGCGCAGTTACGCCCTGGCCCTGTTGGACTGGCCCCTGGACTGGCCCCTGGATCGGGCCCAGTGGCAGCATTACTACCGATTGAAAGGGGAGCTCTACCAGCTCTCTAACGCCCCTCTGCCCGCGTCGGCGGCTTTCTACACCCTGTCCAAATACCAGGGCGCCGAAGATCAGCAGCTGAGCTTCGAGGCCCTGTGGCGCAATCTGAGTCAGGTGGATGAGCAGGCTCTGCTGGAGGCGGTCAGCCAAAGTCAGGATCCCCAGTGGCGAGGCTGGCTTGAGCTGGCCTGGCTGGCGAAACACTTTGCCATCCAGCCCTCCACCCTGGTGGGCGAGCTGGCTCGCTGGCAGCGCAGCAACCCTGCCCACCCCGCCGCCCGGAACCTGCCGTCGGACCTGCAGCGGGCCCTGACGGTGCAGCCCTACCGTCCCCAGTCGGTGGCGGTGCTGCTGCCCCTGTCTGGTCGGGTAGCCGCCCAGGCCAAGGCGATTCAGGATGGGCTGCTCTCCCGGGCCCTGGAGCAGGACAGTGGCCGGCAGATCCGTTTCTATGACACCGGCAGCCTGGATGCGGCTGAGGCGTATCAGGCGGCGGTGGCCGATGGCGCCGAGTTCATCATCGGTCCCCTGCTCAAGAGCAATGTGGACAAGGTGGTGGCCGTAGCCGATCCCCAGATGCCCATGCTGCTGCTGAACCAGCCCGCCACCCTGCCGCAGCCCGAGGAGCACCACTACTTCTTCGCCCTCTCCCCCGAGGAGGAGGCGATGCATGTGGCCGAGAAGCTCTTCCAGGATGGCCGTCAGCATCCCCTGGTACTGGCTCCCGCCTCCTCCCTGGGCCGGCGCATGGCCCGGGAGTTTGAATCCACCTGGCTGACCCTGACCGAGGAGCCGGCGGAGGTGCACTACTTCGACCGCACCGACACCATGCAGGCCTCGGTGCGCGGCGCCCTGCAGGTGGACGCCAGCCTGGAGCGAATCAAGGCGGTGAAGCAGGCGTTCGGCCGCACCACCAAGGCGGACTTCCGCTCCCGTGGCGACGTGGATGCCATCTTCATCATCGCCGACTCCGGTGAGATCCGGCTGCTCAAGCCCTTCATCGACGTGAACATCTCGGTGTTTGCCCAGCCGCCCCAGCTCTATACCAGCAGCCGGGCCAACGCCAAGGCGGACAACGGCCAGGAGCGGCGCGATCTGGACCGGCTCTACATCAGTGACATGCCCTGGCTGCTGGGGGAGACCCCGGTACGCAGCAAGGTCAGTGAACTCTGGCCCGAGCGCAGCGACAGTCAGTTACGCCTGTATGCCATGGGCCACGACAGCTGGGCCCTGATCGATCGCCTGGCCCAGATGCGGGTGTTCTCCGGCTACCGCATTCAGGGTCTCTCCGGCCAACTGGCCGTGGCCGACGATGGGGTGCTGAGCCGCCAGCTGGGCTGGGCCCAGTATCGCCGCGGACGACTGCGCGCAGAACAATGAGCCGCAGCAAGGGTCAGATTGTCGAGCAACAGATCCAGGGGTGGCTGGCCGAACAGGGGCTGACGCCTTTGGCCAGCAACGTCCATTGTCGTTTTGGCGAACTGGACCTGGTGATGACCCAAGGTAACGAGCTGGTGTTTGTTGAGGTAAAATACCGGCAAACACCAGGTTATGGCGGCGCCCTCGCCGCCGTCACCCCAAACAAACAGCAGAAACTGCGGCGCGCCGCTGCCTTCTATCTGCAGCAGCAGGGCTGGAGCGATCGCCCCTGCCGCTTCGATGTGGTCACCGTGGAGAACGGGCACATCGACTGGATTCAAAACGCATTTTAATGAGGTTCCAATGTTAGAGCGGATCAAAGAGAGTTTTACTGAGAGCATCCAGACCAAGATCGATGCCCTGGAGGCGTTGCCCGAGAGTCTGGAGAAGGCCGCCTACATCATGGTCCAGTGCCTGCTCAACGGAAACAAGATCCTCACCTGTGGCAACGGCGGCAGCGCCGGCGACGCCCAGCACTTCTCCTCTGAGCTGCTGAACCGCTTCGAAACCGAGCGCCCCAGCCTGCCGGCCATCGCCCTGACCACAGACTCCTCCACCCTGACCTCCATCGCCAACGACTACAGCTACTCCGAGGTGTTCTCCAAGCAGGTGCGCGCCCTGGGTCAGCCCGGCGACGTGCTGCTGGCCATCTCCACCAGTGGCAACTCGGACAACGTCATCAAGGCGATGGAAGCGGCGGTTAACCGGGACATGACCATCGTCGCCCTCACCGGCAAGGATGGCGGCGCCATGGCCGGGCTGCTCTCCGATCGTGATGAAGAGATTCGCGTGCCCAGCAACCGCACCGCCCGCATTCAGGAGGTGCACCTGCTGGCCATTCACTGCCTGTGCGACGCCATCGATCGCACCCTGTTCCCTCAGCAGGAGGATTGATATGCGCTGGGCCGTAACCGCTCTTATTCTGCTGATCCTCAACGGCTGTGCCGGTGCGGTGATGCTGGGCACCGTCGGTGGTGCCATGATGGTCAACGATCGCCGCAGCGTCGGCAGCCAGATCGACGATCAGACCCTGGAGGTGCAGATTCGTCGCGCCATGGACGAGGATGAGGGGCTCAAGAACCAGACCCACATCTCGGTGACCAGCATGAACCAGTCGGTGCTGCTGGTCGGCCAGGCCCCCAATACCATGCTGCGGGATCGCGCCGTGACCAAGGCGCGGGCCGTGGATGGGGTGCGCATGGTGCACAACCAGATCCGCATCGGCAATCCGGTGGGGTTCAGCACCATCAGCAACGACAGCTGGATCACCACCAAGGTGAAGAGCCGCATGCTGGCGGATGACAACTTCGACAGCACCCGGGTCAAGGTGATCACCGAAAACGCCGAGGTATTCCTGCTGGGGCTGGTCACCCGGGAGGAGGCCGCCCAGGCGGTGGAGATCGCCCGCAACACCAGCGGCGTCCGCAAGGTGGTCAAGGTGTTCGAGATGCTCTGATCGCTTCAGCCACAAAAAAGCCGGGCAACTGCCCGGCTTTTTTTATGCAACTTGTCCCGTCCTGAAATAGGTTTACACATTGGAGACCTATTATGGGCAAGCCAACAATAGCAAGGCGTAAGCGCACT
>NZ_JBLXDO010000017.1:0-86452 GCF_048263965.1 Ferrimonas sp.
TGTTTGGCGACTACACAATAACCTTTCCAGCCGTTTTCGTATCTAGTTCCCGCTAATGTGCGAAGAACCATAAAAAAGGCCACCTTTCGGTGGCCTTTTTCAGTTCAAGAGGCAGTCTTAGCGCTTAGGCTTGGACGCGCGGTCCAGCAGGCTCAGAATGTTCTTGTAAGGGATGCCAGAGTGAGTGGTCAGGCCAATCTCACAGGTGGCGGATACGGAGTAACCGCTGGTGCAACCCTTGTCCTTGGTTTCTGCTTTCAGGTGACGCAGACCGTGCTCGTTCAGCTCTGGGAAGTTCATGCCACGGTTACCGGCCATACCACAGCAGCCAACCTTGTCGCGGTCAGGTACAACTACGTCAGAGGCACACAGCTTGGCCAGGCCAACCAGGTCATCAACAATGCCCATCTTGCGGCAGGTACAGGTTGGGTGAACCGCGATCTTCTCTTCGATCTTGCTGATGTCCAGGCGGTCAACCATGTACTGCATGGCGAACTCTTCTGGACCCAACATGTTCAGGCGCTTGTCACAGGAACGACGCATACGCTCCAGACAGGCGGTGGTTTCCACCAGGATGGGGTGCTCACCGTTGTTGGACACTTCCAGCAGCCACTTGGACAGCTCGTCGGACTTGCGGTCCGCCTGCTCGTTGTGACCGTAGGATTCCCAGGACTGACCACAGCACAGACCCTGAGGCTTCTCGCCACACAGCATCTCGATGTTGCACTTCTCGAACAGAGCCTTGATGGTCTCTGGAACGGAGCGCTGATCAGGGTTGTTAGGAGCGGTACCCAGCATACGGTTCAGACAGGCTGGGAAGTAAACGGCCTTGATGTCACCGGCAGTCTTCATCTCAGGCAGGGCTTTACCGCGCTTAGGCATACCGGAGGTCCACAGAGGGATAGGCATGCCAGGCATAACCTTACGGGCAATCTTGGTGATGCCACCCATGCCGCCTTCGCCGATGACGGCACGGGCGATATCGGTTGCACCCAGGGCGAAGCGAGCAACGCCTTCCAGGTTGTCGTACTGGTTTGCAGTGAAGTTGGCTACCTTCTTGTCGGTACCGGTGGCGTACTTGGCACGTTGAACCTTGATGAACTTACCGGTGTCGATGCCCATGGGACAGCCCAGCTTACACAGGCCGTCGGCGGCACAGGTGTCCATGGCGAAGTACTTGTAGTTGGCCTGCAGGTCAGCCAGAACCTCGGGCTCTTTGCCGGTGGTCTCCAGGGTCTTCATCACACGGGCTACCGCGGTACGCTGACGAGGAGACAGGGTCAGGCTGTGGGCCACACAGTGCTGCTCACAGAAACCACACTCGATACACTTGTCGATGATGTCGTGTACCTGAGGCAGAGGCTTAAAGCCCTTGGAGTGACAGTGTGGGTCATCGTTGATGATCACGCCTGGGTTCAGGATGCCCGCAGGGTCCAGAACGTTCTTGGTGCGCTTCATCAGGTCGTAGATGCGGGTGCCCCACTCTTTCTCTACGAAGGCCGCCATACCGAAGCCGGTACCGTGCTCAGCTTTCAGGGAGCCGTCGTACTTGGTGGCAACCAGCTCTACTACCGCTTCCATGAAGTTGTCGAAGCGGTCTACTTCGGCCTGGGTGCTGAAGTCCTGGGAGAAGATTACGTGGTAGTTACCTTCCAGGGCGTGACCGTAGATCACCGCATCGTTATAGCCGTGCTCGAAGGACAGGTTCTGCAGATCGATGGTGGCCTGAGGCAGCACTTCGATTGGGAAAGCGATGTCTTCAATGATGCAGGAGGTGCCGGCAGGGCGCATGGAGCCAGCCAGAGGGAATACCGCCTTACGGATGGCCCACATGTTGGCAATTTCGGAGCCGTTCTGAGTGAACTCAACAGGACGGTACAGACCGTGCTTCTCCATGATGGCGTTCATCTTGGCGGTGTTGCGGTCGATCTCTTCCTGGCTCATGCCGAAGGTTTCGAACAGTACCGCAGTCACGTCCTTATGGATGTCGGCCAGGAAGTCTGGGGTCTGGTACTTGGACGCAGCTACCGCCTTCAGGGCGAAGTTGTCCAGCAGCTCGGCGGCGTTGGTTTCGTCGAAGGCGTCTTTACGCAGTTCAACGATCGCTTCACAGGCGCCGCGCAGAGAGTCGAAGTACACCATGGCGGACGCAGAGTGAGTCGCCTTTGGCACGCTCTTCATGGTCATCTCGGACAGGAAGCCCAGAGTACCTTCAGAACCCACCATCAGGTGCAGGATGATGTCGAACGGGTCGGAGAAGTCCACGAAGGAGTTCATGCCGTAACCGGTTACGTTCTTAATGGAGTACTTACGATTGATGCGGTTAACCACTTCTTGGTCAGCCATGATCTCATCGCGAATCGCTTCGATACCCTTGATCACTTCAGGGTACTTGGCGGTGAACTCTTTACGGCTGGCTTCACTGGCGGTGTCCAGGACGAAACCGTCGGCCATTACGATGCGGGCGGAATCAATCAGCTGGTAGGAGTTGGCGTGGGTACCGCAGTTCATGCCGGAGGCGTTGTTGGACACAATACCGGCAACCATGGCAGAGGCGATGGTGGCTGGATCTGGACCGAACTTCCAACCCAGCGGGTTCAGTACCTGGTTGACCTTGGAACCAATAACACCGGCCTGCAGACGGATACGTTCACCGCCGTCCAGCACTTCGTACTTGTCCCAGTCACCACCGGCTACCATCAGGATGGAGTCGGAGATCGCCTGACCACACAGGGCGGTACCAGCGGCACGGAAGGTAACAGGAGTTTTGTTGGCATGACATTCTGCCAGTGAAGCGGAGACTTCAGCTTCGGTCTTGGGGTGGACCACGATCTGTGGACGCTTCTGGTAGAAAGAGGCGTCGGTACCCCAAGCAACTCGGCGGAGGTTGTCGGTATGGACGCGATTAGCATCAAGAATCTGGCTAAGCTTGTTAGCCACTTCACTATAGTTAGCAGTTAGCACTTTTATTTACCCTTATATTTTGTACCAAGGGAGTCAAATATTTGAACAAATATTCATTGTCCCTGGTAAAAGCCGCACCTGGATCACATTCATTCAGTATAAATATTATGCCATAAGCGAATTCAGGGTCTTTGGGCGGATGACTGAATATAGAGGCGAAATTGACCAAGATTTTTGTGCAAATGAACAAAATTAGTGAAGAAAGATCACTTAATCTTGTTTGAGGCGAAAGCGTGTTCACCTGATCGGATGAGTGGAAGGATGGTGTAGATGGTTACTCTTCAGGGGGCGTATTTTTTGTGTGTGGCCACCTGATTGGGGCCGTCACGATGTTAAGCCTTTACCGAATGCTGAGTGAGCTCAGTTTTGCAATGAACAGGCTGATTAAAGCAACTCAGTAAGGTGCCCTTTGCGGCGCTGGACTTGCGTCAGCAGCACGGCTTCAACTACTAACTTTCTGGCAATCGAGATCCTAAATAACCCAGGCTAAATAGTGTCTTGGGCATGTTTTTGGACAATCGTCGAAGTCCTGGGCATTCCTCAAAATGGCGTCAGTTGCTTGATTCATGTAAGTGGCTTTTACCCCTGGTGGCCAGGGCGTCGGCGAACGACTTAAGAGAGGTGTCCCCATGGCCAGATTTACCCTTGTTGTGCTTTCGGTTAAGCCGACTAATGTGTTGCTGGCCCGAGGAGTCAATCATAGGGTTTGAGCGCCGCACCGGAAACGCGAATGCCACTCATGAAGCTTACTCACTCTTTCGGAGTTGGCATCATTGAGTTTCGCTAACTTGTTTATATGCACAACGCTGTTTTTGGTTTCTTTGAGCGGCAGGTGGTGCTGGATAGGGGAGGGGGTTTAATCAGCAGTGAGTAATGCGGGATGGTGAATATGAGGTTAAATCGGGTGCGCTAAATATTAGGTAAGTCAGATTCACCAAGGTGGATTTTAACAGCGGCAGGCAGATGAAGTGCTATTGAAATTAAAAAAGCCGGACCCTTATAGGCCCGGCTTTTTTTACGATCTTCTAGGAGCTATTAGTAGCCACCCCAGAAGAAGGCGATGGTACCGGCAACCATGGCGTAGGCCAGGGCAACAGGCATGGTCTTACGAATAATCTCAGACTCACGACCCGCCATGCCTACTACGGTAGCAGCAGCAACAACGTTCATTACACACATCATGTTACCGGCGTTAGCACCGATACCCTGCAGGGCCAGTACCAGGGCGTGGTTCATGCCCAGGTTGTCGGCTACGGAGTACTGCAGGCCGGAGAACATCATGTTGGAGAAGGTTGCGGAACCGGACAGGAAGGCACCGAAGATACCTACGACCGGAGCAGTCCACTCCCACACGGCGCCCATGGAGTTAGCCAGCATGTCAGCCAGTGCCTTAGGCATGGACATCAGGCCAGCGTCGTTGGCGCCAGAGTTCAGGAAGATCTTCACCATAGGTACGGAAGCACCCAGGGAGATGATGGTGGGGATCATGGACTTACAAGAGTCAGTGAACGCACCAGAGAAGGCCTTAGGCTTCATCTTGAAGATGAAGAAGCCCAGGATACACACGGCGACGAAGAAGGCGCCAGGGGCGTACAGAGTCTTGAAGCCGGAACCCAGCTCAGTACCCAGCAGGTTGGGGAAGCTCAGGTTGAAGCTCAGCAGGAAGCTCTTCAGAGGAGCAACTACGCGAGACAGAACCAGCAGGCCGGCCATAACCAGGTAAGGGGTCCAGGCAGCCAGCTGAGAGAACTGAGGCTTGGCAGCGGCGGCACCAGCGGACTGAGGCTGACCGGCGGCAGCAGGAGCGGCCTTGCCGTCGTTCTCGGCGAAGTCATTCCAAGGCTGAGCGGGCAGCAGGAAGCTTTTCTTGGCAGCAGGAATCACGATGGCCATGCCAACCAGAGCACCAATTACAGATGGGAACTCAGGACCGGCGAAGAAGTTGATCAGCCAGGCTGGGATGGTGAAGGCCAGGCCAGCAAACAGAGCGAACTTCCAGATCTGCAGACCTTCGGCGAAGGACTTCTTACGGCCGAAGAAGCCAGTCAGCACTGCAACCATGGTCAGAGGTACCAGGGTACCGGTGAACAGGTCGATGGTGATCATGTGCTTGGCAATCAGCTGAGCGTAGTCGGCGAAGCCAGCAGTGGCACCCAGGGCAGCAATCTGATCTGCAGCCATGGAAACACCACCAGCGTCCAGACCCTTGTCCATACCGAAGAGTACGGGCAGGCCGATGGCGCCGAAGGATACAGAGGTGGAGTCAGCAATCAGGGCCACACAGGCAGCAGCCAGAGGCGGAATGCCCAGCAGTACCAGCAGAGGAGCGCCGATAGCAGCAGGGGTACCGAAACCGGCGGAACCTTCGATGAAGGAGCCGAACAGCCAGCAGATGATGATGACCTGAACACGGGCGTCAGCACTAATGTTAGTGAAGCCCGCACGGATGGTATCCATGGCACCGGAAGCGGCCAGCGTCTTCAGCAGGAAAATCGCACCGAAGATGATGGTCAGAGGGGTAATGGCGTCCAACATACCCTGGACGACGGATGCGCTTAGAATTGCGGTATCCATCTGCCAGATGAAGGCAGCCGCCAAACCGGTTAATACTGCGGAGATTGGCATTGCCTTGGAAGCAGGCAAGCGCAAGAGCACCAAGAATACGAGTACCGAAATAATCGGTGTGAGCGTTGCGATGGTCTGTATGAGATTCACGCCGTTTCCCTTCTATTGAGGAATGATTACTTTGTTTCAGTTTCACTATAGTCAACCAAATTTGAATCATGCTTGGTTGAACGATAGTAATTGGTAGCGTATTCAATAGCGGAAAGCACCTCAGAAAATTGACCTAGATCAATATGGATGAACTTCACATTTTAGTAGCAATCGGGAATGAGTTTCTCATCCCAAATGGTGGGAAAGTGTGATCCGGGCACTTATGGCGGGATTTTTGACTGTGATCTAGATCGCAATAAAAAAGCTGTTTTTATAACCATTTTTTCACAATCAGCAAAAGTTTAATATAATCAATGAGATAGGTCGTGGTGGCGTTAGGGGGGTGTTGCAAGCTTAGAGTCACTAAAGGGTCATAATGGATACTTTTGGAATATATAAATGAACATTAATCATAAAAGTGAATAAGGCGACTAACTTCGTGACAAATTCGATTTAGGGGAAAATTTGGCATGAGGCGAAAATATTCGCCTATGACGGCTTGAAAGTGTAGGAAAATAACTAGATAAATTGGGTTATTGCCGAATTGCGGCGTTATTACTGAATATTAATTACAAAACGTCGTCATGTTTAGTTTTTGCACAACTCATCTTGCGCCAGATCACAAAGTGCTCCCGGTAGTCCATACTAAGCTTTGGTAAATCAATCTCCTACAAATTTGAGGTGGATTTTGCAGGGAAATTGGCTACTGATAATGGCCGCTGTGACCCTGGTGACGGCACTGCGAAACGTCCGGCTGATGACCCGGCACATCATCTTGTTAACAGTTGGCTTACTTGTGGGCCAACTTGTTAGTACATTCCAATGGCAGACTGGCGTAACCGCAGCAGGGCTGACTCAGACCATCTTCTACCTGATATTGCCCTGGTTGCTGGTGCATGCGGCCCAGATGATCTCACGTCGACGGCTGCGGACACTATGGCCCTGGGTTGCTGTCCCTGCCACTCTGGTGTTTCTGTTGACCCTGATGCTGGTGAGCTGGGGCCTCTATCTGTTGATTGGCCATCCAGGCTTTCCGTTGATCTCTGCAGTTATTGCTGGCCTGCTGCTGGCCGCGTCCGATCCCAGCTGGAGCAGCCAGTTGGTTCAACGCCAGCGCTCGCTGTTGGTGCTGCTGGAGGGGGAGGGACTCTGGGTCGAGCTCTTTGCCCTGGTGGGGCTGATGGTGCTGGTAAAGGCGGGGTCAGTTGACGAACTTCTGGCAGCAGAGTTTGCCCTGACCTTCGTGAGGTTGCTGGTTAGCTCTCTGCTGACTGCCTGGGCTCTCTCCTTTATTGTTCGTCCACTGATCAAGTGGAATCCGGGCCTGACCCTGCCCGTGGCTTACCTGAGCTTCTGGGGGGCAGAGTGGTGGCTGGGCCTGCCCGGGGCCGCGGTTTGTCTGTTGCTGGTGCTGTTCAGTCGTCCGCAGCTGGATAGTGGTGGCAATCAGGCTGTGGAGGAGGGTGCAAGACTGGGAGCGGATCTTCTGGTTCTTATTCTGGGTTTCTCCTTGACCCTCTCCATGTTTACCGAGCGCTACTGGGTGATGTTGGCGGCCATTGGGCTGTGCCTGATGGCCAGGGTGCCGCTGCTGTGGGCCACCTCCCGTTGGTTCAATCACCCACTCAGCCCGAAGTCTGCCTCCTTGTGGTGGCAACTGCCTGTACATGGGCCCGTCACCCTGGCCCTGGTGCTCTCCATTCCTGTGTCGGTGACCGCCTGGTGGACCATACAGGCTGCCTGTTATGGCGTGATACTGTTTGAGTTATTGATTCAGCGCCCATTGGCGAGCCGCTCTGTGAGCGGATCGTGATTCTGGAAAGGCAGCCCCAAAGGGGTCATACAGATGTGATGGGAGTCCGGAGAGTTTGATTGACCTTCAGTAAAATAGTCCTTTGGGTTTCTGTTTTATAGGTCAACTGTCATGCGCTGTCCCCACACCGATGCCCTCAGGGTGAAATGTCAGGCCGTCCTCGATGTGACTGAAGGGATGATCGATCAGCAGGGGTTGATCTCATTCAAGCTCTCCCAGGTTGCCAAGGAGGCGGAGATTGCCAACTCTACCTTCTATAAGCTGTTTGAGAGCAAAGAGGACCTGCTGGTGTGCTGCTTCATGCGTAACGCCACTTGCAATCACTTCGATGATTTCGAAGCCCTGCATCCGGGAATGTCTGCCATAGAGCGGGTTCTGTTGCCCATCATCTTTACCTTCGAGGCTACCTACTTCTCTCCCAGTTTCAACCTGGTTCGCCAGGTGGCAGTCAACAGTCGGGTGTGGCGCCTGGCCAGTGCCGACAAGGCCAAGGCGTTTGAGAATCGCATTAACCTCTATTGGGAGAGGATCACCGGATACCTGAAGCAGGCGGTAACCGAGGGGGAACTGGTGGCGTCTGATGACGAGGTGAGGGAGCTGGCACAGGCGATCACCTTCTACCTGAGCGGTGCCCTGTCCGCCTATGAGTGCCGCCTCATTGGTAAGGAGTTCCTGCAGGAGAAGCGTCAGACTCTGTTCCGGCAGCTGCAGAATGTATTCAAGCCTTACGGCTGGCGTGAGCCTCTGACCCTGGCACTGTTTGAGCGGGTGGGGGTTAGAGTACATATGTACTACCAGGCCAATCGCCGTGACTTCAACAGCTGTGCCCGCTGCATGGCGATGCAGGAGAAGCTGGGCGGCTGAGTTCAGTGGTGCAGATGAGTGGGCTCCCCCAGGGGAGCCTTTCCTTTATATAAGGGAAACAAAAAAGGCTCCCTTGCGGGAGCCTGGGCGTGTGTCAGGAGTTGAGTGTCACTTCAGCCTTAGAAGTAGTAGCCGAAGTTGATGTTGATGCGCTGGTCCCAGCCGTCGCCCGCTTCCTTCAGGCCAACGTGGTCATCCATCTCGGTGGAGAAGGTCATGTTCTTGCCCATCACGAAATCCGCCATGATGTACAGCGGGCCCGCAGCGATGGCAGCACCGGTGACGTTCTGGTAGCTGTTATCAAAGCTGTCGTCGTCGGTGTCAGGCGTCATCACACCGAAGTCGTTGTAGATCTTCACGCTGCCCCAGTCTGTGGGGATGGTCTTGGCGATGTTGAAGTTGTAGGCCTGGCCCTTAGAGGCGATCTCGTACTGCCAGCTCACCACGGAAACGCCGATCTTATTGGGATCCACCCCCTCCTGATTCTTGGCATCGTACTCATACTGCATCGCTTGCAGTTGGATGTTCCAACCGTTGAAGCTGGAGTCCAGGTGAGCGGCAATGGCGTAGCGGTCGCCATTGTCTTCGGTCTTGCTGTTGTAGATCTGACCCCACTGAACCGAACCACCGATGGTGGTGCTGCCGCCGTCGTGCTCCACGGTGTAGGTTTGGCGCAGGTTCAGCTGGTTGGTCTCTTCGTTGTAGTACTCGGTACCGTTGATGGTGCCGGTGTACAGGTCGGTGGCGTAACGCTTGTTTTCAGATGCGCCGTATTCGGGGTTCTTGTAGAAACCCAGGTCGGTGTGCCACTTGCCGTTGTCGAAAGTGGCCTTGATGCCCACATCATGGTCATCTTCGAAGCCCAGGTAGTAGGGGATACCAAACCACCAGCTGTTGGAGATGAAATCGCGGTTACCGAAGGGCACCTTGTTGATGCCGAACTGGATCTGCCACTCCGGGGTAGCGTCGTAGTAGCCGTAGCCGTACTTGATGTAGTGGGTGCCGGAGGTGAAGCGGTACTCGGAGGAGAGGCCCCAGTCGCCGTGCTTGCCGTTGAACTTAATGGCGGCCATGTCGAAGGTCAGATCGCCAGCCTTGTCTTTGGAGCTGTCGCTGTAGAATTTCAGGCCGTAGTTCACCCGTACGGCACCGCCGACACTGATGCCGTCTTCCTGGGCCTGGGCCACTGGGTTGAGCAGGGCGAAGATGGCACCTGCCACCAGGGAAAGCTTGGTTGCGTGTTTCATTGTATTCACTGCCTTAATCCGAGCCGGCAAGGCCGGCTCAAAAATCTGATACGTCGTTTTTATTTTTCGAACTTGTCTTGGTTGGTGCCGTATGGACCCAGGTCCATGGCGGCCTTGCGCAGGGCGTCAACACGGTCGAACGCCTCTTCCGCTACGCGCAGGTTTTTCACATCCTTACGCCAGTAGTACTTGAAGCCGTCGAAGTGGGCGTTCTTGGGGTACCAGTACATCACGCCGAAACCCTGCTCATCGGTGATGGGGGTGTTGTGGATGGTGTTGCCGGGGATGTAGAAGTACATGCCCTTCTCCATCCACTTGTACTGGCCGTCGGCCAGGGTGCGGGCGCGGCCGGATACGGCGTAGTAGCACTCAGGCTGGCCGTGGAAGTGGGGGGCGTGGTCAGACTTGCCGCCGTTGGTGATGCCGATAACCACAGGGGCGTCGGACAGCTCTTTCCACAGGTAGCCTACGGGCGCGTTCTCCAGCTTGCAGTCCTTGGCTTCCATGATGTTGCCGTCGTCATCCATGGTCTTGCAGAAGCGCTGGTCCTTGGCGATGGAGTCGTTGGACTTGATGGTGTTGAAGTCTACACGGCCCGCTTCCCAGTCGGCGATGTACTGTTCCACCAGAGGGTCGCGGCACTGCTCAGGCATGGTGGCCTGAGGAGAGTAGGGGGTGGAATCATAAGGGATGGCGGTAGCCTGCTGGTAGGGCAGTTGGGCGTGTTCCAGGTGGGCGTTGGCCATAACGGAACCGGAGCACAGGGCGCCGAGGATCAGTGCGAGTTTCTTCATCATTCTCTTCCTATATATAGGTGTTGTTGTGTTTGAGGCGGCAGGCACGGTGCCTGCCGCCAAATGGGTTACATCTCGTCGAACCAGGTGCGGTGGCACTCGGAGCAGACCGGAGCCTTGGTCTGGTGTTCGGCGTGACAGGCCAGGCAGCTGGCGCCCTGGTTGAAATGGATGCTCTTGTGAGGATTGGCCTCCTCGAGCACCAGGTCACGGGTCACCTCGATGTCGTTGATGTTGCCGTGGCAGTCGATGCAGGCGCTGTCGTCCACATACTTGCGAGCAGAGCCCTCGTGGCAGGTTTTGCAGCCATCTTCATAAATAAACTGGTGATTGGTGCGGCCCTTTATGGCGCCCTTTACCTTGACCAGATCACCGGCCTGAGCGGTATTGCACAGGGCCAGCATCAGCCCCAGGGAGATCAGTACTCGTTTCATGGCGTTCTCCTCAGGCGTCCGCTTTGATGGTCTTGGGCACGATCATGCCCATGGTCAGGCACTCCAGGCAGGAGGTGGAGCTCAGGCGGGCGTGGCCATGCACCCCGCCGGTTACCTCGCCAGCACCGTACAGCTTCTTGATGGGCTTCATGGTGCGGCAATCCAGCACCCGGCCACCCATGTCGGTTTTCAGGCCGCCCATGCAGTAGTGCACCTTGGGCCAGATGCGGCTGACCACGAAGGGTGGCTTGAGCTCGACGGCAGTGTCCATCTTGCGACCGAAGTCGGGATCGGTGCGCTTGCTTACCTGGGCGTTCCATTGAGCCAGGGTCTGTTTCAGCTCGGTCAGGGGCAGGTTAAACTTCTCTGCCAGTTGCTCCAGGCTGTCGACCTTCCAGGCCATTTCGTCCCGCAGGGCGCGGACCACACGGTCATCATCCGGGTGGTCGTTGTAGTTGAACAGCACCAGAGGGTAGGCGGGAGTACCGTCCTGATGGCGGTTTTTCATGATGGCGGTGGAGCAGGTCAGGCGGTCGGCGCGCTCGTTCATGTAACGTTTGCCGCTGAGTACGCTGACGGAGATCCCTTCATGCCAGCCGATGGAGAGCAGGGCGTTGGACCAGCCAAAGCCGCCTTCGTCCGGAGAGCCCCAGTGGCCGGTCTGGATCATGTTCAGGTGCACGGGCAGGGCTCCGTGGGCCATGGCGGCCAGCATCACTTCGCCGGTGGCACCCAGGTGGTTGGTGCCGTCCAGGGTGGGATCCAGTGACGGGTCCACGGCGGCGCGCAGGGCCATGTTACGGGTAAAGCCGCCGGAGGCGCAGATCACCGCCTTGTTGGCCTTGATGCGGATCAGAGAGCCCGTCTTCTGGTCAGGGAAGCGATAGCCGCGGCGAACCATCACACCTTCGACCTCACCCTGGCTATTGAGGATGAAATCTTCGATGTAGTGTTGCAGGCGATACTCGACCCCCTCTTTTTTGCCGGCTTCATACAGCTTGGTGGTGATGTCACCGCCGGTGCCGTGCTTGGTGCGGATGGCGCGGGCCTTATTGTGGCCGCCCACCTGGATGTTGAAGTTCTTGCGGAACTCGACGCCAGCATCGACGCACATGTGGTAGGCGCCCAGGGCGTGTTCGGCGATCTGGGTCAGCATCGCCTCATCGGCCATGCCGCGGCCGGAGATCATCTGGTCCTTCACCAACTCGGCTGGGCTGTCATCGTCGATGCCCTGAGACAGCTGGATGGGGTTCTTGGGCACGGCGAACCAGCCGCCGTTGATGGCGGAGTTGCCGCCAATCACCTGCATCTTTTCCAGGACCAGGACCTTGCCCAGACCCTGACGTTTGGCATTCAGTGCGCTGGAGAGGCCGGCGAAGCCGGAACCGATCACCAGCACATCAACCTCTTCATCCCATTTGGTGGCGGGGGCGGCGGTTGCCACCGCGGGCAATCCTGCTGCCAGGCCACCGGCGGCCAGACCGGCACCGAGTCGCAGGAATGAACGTCTGTTCGACATGATTTCTCCAAAGTCGAGAGTGTGTGTGAGGTGAAGGTTACGGGGATGCCTCTTCCCGTGCCGTGATGGCTTTATGGAGAAACTGTTCTCATCGGCGGTGGCCAGGGTGAACTATTTTACTGAGATGGCGAATGGAATTAGAGCTGAGTTGAAATGAATCCGAGTCGGCTCTCAGATTTTGCGTAGAGTGTGGCTTGGATCGCCGAACGGCACCTCTCCTAATCCGTGATCTCCTTCAAAAGAGTTTTTTCACTCCTCTCTGATTAGTAAGAAAAAAAGGTTGTGGTCTGGCCAGGTTAATGAAATGTTGCAAAGTGTTGGTGTGAAAGGTTTTCTGGCAAATCACACTGGAAATTGAGAGAGGGCTGACGAAAAAAACTGAAATCGGTGCTGGTTTTGGTTTTTGCTGGAGATTATGCCTTTCAATTTGCTCAAGCGTGGCGAATTGTTCGTTGGAAAAGGCCTGTGATGATGCATCGGCCTGAAAACGACAATCATTCGGCCTTTACACACCAGAAATGGCGGCCTAGGTTGCTCTTTGTCACAGTGTGAAGTCGTGGCCTGAAGGAAGTAATAATCATAACTATCAATGGGTAGAACCTATGACTCTGATAAAGAAAAGTGCCCTGACTGCCACTACGCTAGCGGCTCTTGGCCTGGTGAACCTTGGCCATGCGGCTGAGATGGAACGCTATATCGTTAAATTCAAGGCAGGCAAGGGGCAAGGCGTGGCGGCCAGTGTGGCCCAGGGCAATGGCAAGGTCGAGCGTATGCTCGCCAATCACAACGCCATGTCAGTCAGTCTGCCGGCACAGGCATTGAAGGGATTACAGAACAATCCCAACGTGGAGTACCTGGAAGCGGATGTTAAGCGGTACATGATGTCCCAGACCGTCCCTTATGGCATCCCTATGGTGCAGGCGGACATGCTGTCCGACTCTGCCGCCTCCAATACCCTGGTGTGCATCATCGACTCCGGTTATGACGGAGGCCATGAAGATCTCAACCATAATGGCGCGGTTCAGGGTACCAATGACCCAGGCACCGGCAGCTGGAACACAGATGAAAACAGTCATGGCACCCACGTGGCCGGCACCATCGCCGGTGTGGCCAACAGTGTCGGTGTCGTGGGCGTTCTGCCCAACAACAACCTGAACCTGCACATCATCAAGGTGTTTGGTGCCGATGGCTGGGCCTACTCCTCGGGTCTGGTGGCGGCCCTGGATGCCTGTAAGGCGGCTAAGGCTGACCGTCAGCTGGACCGCATGGTGATCAACATGAGCCTGGGTGGCTCACGCTCCAACCGCACCGAGATGCGCGCCTTCGATCAGGCGTTTGCCGAGGGAATTCTGAGCATCGCCGCAGCGGGTAATGATGGCAACACCCGTCACTCCTACCCGGCGTCCTATGACTCCGTAGTCTCTGTGGCTGCCATCGATGAGAACAAGGCAGTGGCAGATTTTTCCCAGCAGACTAATCAGGTCGAGCTCTCCGGTCCCGGTGTGGGTGTGCTCTCTACCGTGCCCATGAACAGCGCCGGCATATCGGATCTGACCGTCAATGGCAGCGCCATCGCTTCTGCCATGATGGATGGCTCGCCTATTCAGTCGGTGTCCGGCGACCTGGTGGACTGTGGTACCGGCGAAGCCAGTTGCGCCGCGTCCGGCAAGATCTGTCTGATTGCCAGGGGTAACGTCAGCTTTGCCGACAAGGTGCTCAACTGCGAAAGCAATGGCGGCATTGGTGCGGTGATCTACAACAACGAACCGGGAATGCTTTACGGCACCCTTGGCGAGACGGCCACCCAGATTCCATCTGTGGGGATCAGTGACACCGACGGTGCCACGCTGATGGCCAGTCTGGGCACTGCCAACCTGGCGGTTTCCACTGACCACTATGCCTACTTCGATGGTACCTCTATGGCCACGCCACACGTTGTGGGGGTCGCGGCTCTGGTATGGAGCAACAACCCCACCTGCAGCAACGCCGAGCTTCGCTCTGCCCTGACCAGCACCGCAGAAGATCTGGGTGTGGCAGGTCGTGATGATGCCTATGGACACGGACTGGTTCGTGCCTATGATGCTCATATGGCCCTGTCCAGTTGCAGTGGCGGCTCCGGTGGCGGTGACACCGGTGGTGGTGGCGGTAGCGACAAGCCGGGTAAAGGCAAAAAGAACCGTTAACCCTTGATCAGGGGCCGGCACCGCCGGCCCTTTTTTGTGGCTTACAGCTGGTCCTCGATAGGCAGCCACTGCAGAAACCAGGCGCCGAATCGTCGCCAGAATCCCGCATCCGGTTCACTCTCGAGGATGGCCCCCGTTTCCATGTCATGCCATCTGAGCTCGCCCTGCTCCAGTGACAGCTTATAGGCGACCTGTCCCAGCGCCTCTCCCAGCCCGTCGTTAACCGCCCCGGCCAGTTCGTCCGAGTGGATAAACACCCCCATCTCGGTGTTGATCTGGGCGGAGCGGGGATCGAGGTTAAAGGAGCCGACAAACAGGATGTTGCCATCAAACACCATGGTCTTGGCATGCAGGCTGGCTTGAGAGGAGGCGTTCCAGGCACCGGGTTCCAGGCCTGGCAAGCGCTTGGTTTCCCACAGCTCCACCCCAGCTTCCAGCATCGCCTTACGATACCCCTTATAACCGGAGTGCACCGCGACCACATCGGTGGCGGCCAGGGAGTTGGTGAGCACCCGGACCCTGACGCCCTGGCTGACCAGTCGGGCCAGACCTTTGACCCCTTCTTCACCGGGGACAAAGTAGGGGGAGACCAACAGCAGGTCGTGCTCGGTGGCTTCGAAGTAGCGGGCCAGGGCATCCACCATCAGGGTGGGGATCTGCTCCTGAACTGCAGCCTTCTCCGGAGCGTCGGCCACCACATGGATCTCTGCCCAGTAGAGGGGCAGAGTCTCATCGGTCAGATGACGCACCAGAGGCGTATCACGCAAGGAGTCAATATAGGCCTGCTGCCTGGCCTGGTCCCGCTCAATCACTTCGGCAAACTCCCGGGTGATCTGTTCGGTGGAGATCTTCTCCTGCTCAGGAATCAGGTGCTCCACCCCGATGGCGTAGTCGCTGTTCCAGTAGAGGTCGAACTGGGTGGCGGTCTCGTTGACCGCCGGCCCCAGCAGCATCACGTCGAAATCCCCAAAGCTGACCTGCTGATTGGCAGCAAAGTACTCATCGCCGATGTTGCGGCCGCCGGTGACGGCCAGGGTGCTGTCTACCACCATGGACTTGTTGTGCATGCGCCGGTTGGTCCGGTCGAAACTGCCCAACATCTCCAGTGAGCGCCACCGCCTGTTGGTAAAGGGGTTGAACAGGCGAACCTGAATGTTGGGGTGCTGGTTGAGGCGGGAGAGGGCGTCATCCTTGCCACTTTGCATGTCATCCAGCAGCAGCCTCACACGGACGCCGCGCTCCGCCGCCTGCCACAGGCTCCAGAGCAGGGCCCGACCCGTATCATCGCCTCGATAGATGTAGGTTTGCAGGTCGATACTGCTGACCGCCTGGTTGGCCGCCAGCACCCGGATGATCAGGGCTTCACGGCCATCTGAGATGGGATAAACGCCGCTGAGTCCTGGTTGTTCATTCACCAAGGGGGCAAAGGTTTGATGCAGGGGGCTGTGGTCCGGTGCCGGCAGGCTGTGACTGGATTGCTGTTCCACCTGTGGGAGCGAGGTGGCACACCCGCCCAGGAGCAGGCATAAGAGCAACAACGGGGACTTGAGCATGATGCAGGCTCCCAATTGGAATGAACTCTAAGCCTAGCAATGGGTTAGCCTGAGTAACAAGCAAAAAAATGCGGCCGGGAGGCCGCCAAGACGGTTATCGTGAACAACAGAACATCACCCGCTTATACGCTTGGGCCTGATTAAGAGATCATCGTTTCTTACTCAACCTGCGTGTTCCCGCCCTCAAAGGCAAACCTTTTGCGACGAGCGTTTGGTTTTGGCGATGCCGCTGAAAGATGGAGGAGCAATCCCCGGTCTGTAAAAGGTGTCCCACCTTAGCGTTGTCACTCCTTTCCCCCTTTCGAAAGTCGTACCCAGCCAATTGCTGGAGCCAATAACATCTCATTCAGTGGCATTTTTGATGCCGGAGCATCCTGGCCTTGTCCGCAGGGCTGGTCGATCCGTTCTCTCGCGGGGACACGCCCCTGTGAGAGCCTGACGCGACCGCCACTCCGTTGCCCGAGGTGGGTTTGGATTTTCTCTTTAGACTCAAATTGTTCTAACTTGCTTATTCATCAAATTGGGCTCAAAGTGGGAATTAATCCTCTGGTGAATTAATGCCTGAGGCCTAGACTGACGTCATTCACAGATTATGGAGTGACCCACAGATGAGAGCCCTGTTCTCCCTCTTTCTTTCTCTTCCTCTGCTCGCCGCTTGCAGTGGTGACGGAACCTCAAAGGCACTGGGCACCCTGGAGCGGGATCGGGTGATACTTACCGCCACCGCCAATCAGATTGTGCGCAGCACGCCCATCGCCGAAGGCAGCCCGGTGCACCAGGGGGATATCCTGGTGGTATTGGATGACACTCAGCAGAAGGCGATCGTGGCCCGAACCCGAGCAGAGGTGGCCAAAGCCAACGCCTACCTGCTCAGGCTGACCAATGGTGAGCGCCCCGAGGATATCGCCGCCGCCCAGGCCAATCTGCACCGGGTGGAAGCCACCCTAGTGGAGGCCCAGGCCAACTATCAGCGTGCCGTCACCCTGGTGGACAGAAAGCTGGCCAGCCAGGCTGAACTGGACAGTGCCCTGGCCAACCGGGATGCGGTCATCGCCGAGCGAGAGTCGGCCAGAGAGCAACTGGCCAAGCTGACTCGGGGCAGCCGGGTCGAAGACATCACCCAGGCTCAGGCTTCACTGGAGGCGGCCCAGGCGGAACAGGCATTGCAGGAGCAGATCCTGAGTGATCTGACCGTGGTGGCCACCCGGGATGGGATCTTGGACAGCCTGCCCTACAACGTCGGCGAGCGGGTGCCCATGAGCGGCATTGTCGCCGCCATTCAGGCGGAGATGGCCCCCTTTGCCCGGGTCTATGTGCCTGAGCCCTACCGGGTTGCCATGAAGCCTGGGATGACCCTGACCGTGCATGTGGATGGGGTGGAATCCTCCTTTGAAGGCAAGTTGCGTTGGATCGCCACCGAGCCCTCCTTTACCCCCTATTACGCCCTGAACGAGCAGGACAGGGCTCGCCTGGTCTATCTGGCCGAGGTGTTGCTGCCTGAGTCTGCCATGACACTGCCCTCCGGCGTGCCCGCCCAGGTGGAGATGCCCCATGAGTAACTACGCCATTGAAGCCAGCGGCCTGGTGAGGCGGTTTGGTGACTTTAAGGCGGTGGATGGGCTCAACCTCAAGGTGCCCAAGGGCAGCATCTTCGGTTTTCTTGGACCAAACGGCTGCGGCAAATCCACCACCATTCGCATGTTGACCGGGCTGTTGCAGCCCAGCGAGGGCAGTGTGTCCGTGCTTGGGCTGGAGATACCCCGCCAGGCAGAGGACCTGCGTCTGCGCATCGGCTACATGACTCAGAAGTTCTCCCTCTACGATGATCTGACGGTGAAGGAAAACCTGGAATTTATTGGCCAGATTTATGGCATGGGGCGGGCTCAGCTTCAACAGAGGATAGAGGATCAGCTGAAGACCTATGGCCTGACCCGGTTGATTGATCAGAGGGCTGGCGGCATGAGCGGCGGCCAGAAACAGCGCCTGGGGCTGGCGGCGGCCACCATGCATAAGCCGGATCTGCTGTTTTTGGATGAGCCGACCTCGGCGGTGGACCCGGAGAACCGCAGGGAGTTCTGGGAGCAGCTGTTCGATCTCTCTGACGCAGGTACCACCATACTGGTGACCACCCACTATATGGATGAAGCAGAACGCTGCCATGCTCTGGCGATCATGGAAGCGGGTGTGGTCCGTGCCGACGGTGCCCCGGAAACTCTGATGCAGCAGATGGGGGTGACTGTGGTGGAGGTGGAAGCGCCGGATCTGCGTCGGCTCAAGGAGAAGCTGTTGCCTCTGGATGAGATCCGCTCCGCCGCTCAATTGGGCATTCGCCTGAGGGTGCTGGTGGACCGCTCCGTCCCTGAGCCTATAAGCTGGCTGCGCCAGCAGTTCCCCGAACTGACCGGGGCCGAGCTGACTCTGGCCAGGCCCAGCCTGGAAGATGTGTTTGTCACCTGCACCGGGGAGGGACGCCAGTGAACAGTGTTAATCGTATTCTGGCCATCGTCTTCAAGGAGTTGCGCCAACTCTCCCGGGACCGCATTACCTTTGGCATGGTGGTGATGATCCCGCTGATTCAGCTGCTGCTGTTTGGCTTTGCCATCAACACCGATGTGCGCAATATCCCCGTGGCCGTGGTGGACCAGAGTCAGGCAACCCTGGGGCGGGTGGTGACCGAGTCGGTGAAGGCCACCCAGGTGGTGGAAGTGACTGAGAAGCTGGCCACTGTGGTGGAGGCGGAACAGGCAATCGCCGCAGGCCGGGTCCGGGCTGCCCTGGTGCTGCCCTATGACCTGACCCAGAGGGCGGCTCAGGGGCGTACCCTGGGTCAGTGGCTGGTGGATGGGTCCGACACCATGATCAGCTCTGCTTTGTTGCAGTTGCAGACCATGCCTCTGAGCGACTTGATTGTCTCCAAGCCCAAGCCACCCAATACCTTTGAGGTGGCGCTGTTCTACAATCCATCACGGCGGTCGGCGGTGAATATTGTCCCCGGGCTGCTGGGGGTGATCCTGACCATGACCATGATCCTCTTTACCTCGGCGGCCATCGTCCGCGAGCGGGAACGGGGCAACCTTGAGCTGCTGATCACCACTCCGGTGCACTCTCTGGAGCTGATGGTCGCCAAGATCATCCCCTATATCTTTATCGGCCTGCTGCAGGTGGCGATCATCCTGGGGCTGGGGGTGTCGGTGTTTGGGGTGCCCATCAACGGTGACCTGTCTCAGCTGCTGTTTGCCACCCTGCTGTTTATCTCTGCCAGTTTGACCCTGGGGCTGGTGATCTCCACCATCGCCACCAGTCAGTTGCAGGCGATGCAGATGACGGTGTTTGTGCTGCTGCCCTCCATCCTGCTGTCGGGGTTCATGTTTCCCTACGAAGCGATGCCAAATGCGGCCCAGTGGATAGCCGAGGTGTTGCCGGCGACCCACTTTATGCGACTGATTCGCGGAGTGGTACTGCGAGGCTCGGATCTGGGGGCCATGTGGCCGGACTCCCTGTGGCTGGCGGGCTTTACCGTGCTGGGGCTGATGGTGGCGTCCCTAAGGTTCAAGAAGAGCCTGGATTAGGCGGTTCTTAAGCGCAGGCCCCGCAATGCGGGGCCTGATTTTCTTAGGAGGTTTCGCTCATCCCCTCGGTGATGCAGCGGCTCCAGGGCAGGGCCACCTCATCCAGGGATGTGGGTTTGGGGATCCGGTCAAAGGGGATCCCCAGAGGGTTGGCCAGCAGACGACAGGCAAGCATCCAGTGCTGAACCCGGGCTTCATTCAGGTCGGTGTCATAGACGTCCATCAGCAGCGGCGCCAGAGTGGCGGGGGCATCGCTGAACATGCAGATCAGCCACTTCATCTCCTTGACGTGCATTCCCTGAAGGTAGCCCTGGGCCTGCACCGCCCTCAGCTCCGAGTCCATCAGGTGCTCAATGTCGGCGGGAGCATCCTGGAAGTAGTTGAACAGCATCTCGTTGTCCCGGACGGCGTCCACCATCAGCCGCATGGGGCGAGGGTCCTGGAGCTGGGTCGCCAGGAAACGGGAGATCAGATGGAAGTAGCGCTCATTGGCGGGGACCTTGGGGTCCAGTTCGGCCAGGATGGTTTTGACCTGCAGGGTGACGTCCTCCAGGACCAGATCGCAAATTTGCTCCCAGATCTGCTGCTTGCTGCCGAAATGATGGCGGATCAGGCCATGGGAGACGCCGGCCTTGTCGGCAAGCTCCCGCACTGAGACCCGATCAAACCCTTTGTCCACAAAGAGCTCGGCGGCGGCGCATAGGATGACCTTTCGGGTCTGCTGTGCCGAGGTCGCACTCTGTCTTCCGGATCGTTTTGCTGTCATTGGTCCTCACTCATTAACCACGCCTAAATACGGGCGTTAGCGCAACTTTATTTGCTACACAGGTGGATAGCAAGCTTGCTATCCGTACGTGTAGTATATAGGCTATACGCTCGTATAGTAAATCCACTCTTATCAGCGTATGCGTGGTTCACCATGTTAAATACTGCAGTTACTTCGACAATTTTCTCTCGTTCGAAGCAAATCCTGTTGATGACCATTGTAATGGCATGGAGTGCCGTTGCCCAATCCCAGACGGAGCTGGAGTCGGCACAGCCGGTCAAGGCGATGGTTGTGGGCAACCAGCAGCAGGTTACTCCCTTTGCGGCGGAGGTCTCCGCCACTCAGCATGCCGCCATGGCGTTTCGCATCTCAGGCGAGCTGCGTGGCCTCTACGTGCGCATGGGCCAGTTTGTTCGCCAGGGCCAACTGCTGGCGGAGCTGGACCCCACGGACTATGAGTTGGCGGTACAGGCCAGACAGGCGGAGCTGGATTTGGCAGCCATCCGCTCGGAGCGTGATGCCAAATTGTTTGAACGTAAGCTGATCAGTGAGGACCAGTTCGATCGCTCCAAGACCGACCTTCAGGTGGCCAGGGCCCGTCTGGCCCAGGCTCAGACCGACCTTAACGACACTCGGCTGCGGGCGCCATTCGATGGCTATGTGGCCCTGACCCACGCCCGTGCCGGTGAGGTGATGGCGGCCAATCAGATGATGATGCAGCTGGAGAATAACGATCAGGTGGACATCAGCTTTAATCTGCCGGTGCAGTATGGCGCCGAGATGCTGGAGGCGGGCACCCTGGCTGCCGCCGTCAGTTTCACCGGCCGCCCGGGTCGTTACCTGGGCGCCAAGGTGAAGGAGTTTGCCTCCCAGCCCGACCCGGACACCAACAGCTACCGGGTGACCCTCTCCCTTCCCCGTCCTCCCAAGGTCAATGCCCTGACCGGCATGAATGCCTGGGTGGAGCTGAGCACCCTCAATCAGCAGATGCAGCCTGTCTCTCTGCCCAAGGGTGCCGTGGTCAAGTACAAGGGGGACAACCCGGTGGTGTGGCGCATCGAGCCGGAGACCCACAGGCTCTCAGAAGTGGAGGTGACCCTGGACGAGGAGGGCCTGGTGGTGTCCGGTCTGAATCGGGGCGATCGCATAGTGGCCGCCGGTGCCAGCCGCCTGGTCAATGGTCAGAAGGTGCGCGTCTGGGAGCGGGAGCGAGGAATCTAAGATGAAGAGTTTTAAGAGATTGGCGCTGACCTCTGCGCTGCTGGCCCTGATGTCCGGCTGTTCCCAGGACACCAAGATTGAACCTGCGGCGGCCCAGAGGGTAGAGGCCCAACTGCTGACTGCACCGGAGCAGGTGTCCGAACGCCTGTTCAACGGTCAGGTCTCCGTGGCGGAGATGACCCGCATGGCGTTCCGCATCGAGGGCAAGCTGGAGAGCCTCAATGTCCTGCCGGGTCAGACGGTGAAAAAGGGCCAGATCCTGGCCAGGCTGGATGACGACATTCCTCAGCAGCAGTGGCAGGACGCCAAGGCGCAGAAGGAGTTGCTGCAGCGCCAATGGCAGCGCTCCTCCGTGCTGCTGGATAAGGGGCTGGTGGCCCAGGCCGAGTTCGACGAATTGACGGCTCAGCTGAGACTGGCCAAGGTCAACCTCAAATCCGCCGAAGCGATGCTCACCTACACCGAATTGCGTGCGCCTTTCGATGGGGTGGTGGACGCCCTGGATAAGCAGGCCTATGAGACCGCCTCCCCCGGTGAAACCGTGATGACCCTGTATCGCAGTGACCGCACCGACGTTGAGGTGGATATCCCGGACACCCTGCTTAGTCACGCGGTGAACTTCATCCCCAATGAAGATTATCAGCCCAGAGTGACCGTCCTGGGTCAACAGGGTGAGCTGGAGATGACCTACCTGGAGCACTCCCTGAAGCTGGATGAACAGCGCGGCAGCTACATCGCCCGTCTGGCGGCCTTCGGTTCGGACCTGGGGTTGTTGCCCGGCCAGGCGGTGGAGGTGCACCTGGACCTGCGTCAGGCCGGACTGCCCGCCACCAGCGGCTACCGACTGCCCATCACCGCCTTGCAGGCCAGGGGCAGTGAGCCTGGCTTCCAGGTGTGGCTACTCCAGGGAGACAGTGTGCAACCTGTGCCGGTCGAAGTGGTGCAGATGGGGCTGGAGGGCGCCCTGGTTGTGGGCGGCATCGCCAGCGGTGACCGGGTGGTCACCACCGGATTGTCTCGACTGAGACCCAACAAGCGCGTGGTAGTGGTCGAGAAGGACTGAAACAGATAATGAATATTGCACAATACACAATCAAACACCGCGTCATCAGCTGGATGTTCCTGATTTTGCTAGCGCTGGGAGGCAGCTCCTCCTTTATGAACCTGGGCCGCCTGGAGGACCCCGCCTTTACCATTAAAGAGGCGATGGTGATCTCCATGTACCCAGGTGCCACCGCAGAAGAGGTGGAGGAGGAGCTGACCTATCCCATTGAGAAGGCGATCCGGCTGCTGCCCTACGTCAAGAAGATCACCTCCACTTCAGCCCCAGGGCTGTCTCAGATCACCGTGGAGATGGAGTCCACCTATGGCCCCGACGAGCTGCCTCAGATCTGGGATGAGCTGCGTCGCAAGGTCAATGACCTGGGGCCTCAGCTGCCCTCCGGCGCCTATGCGCCCCAGGTGGTGGACGACTTTGGCGATGTGTTTGGTGTGCTCTATCTGGTCACCGGCAACAGCTATCAGTACGACGACCTCAAGCAGTACGTGGATATGCTGCGCCGGGAGCTGGAGCTGATCGACGGCGTGGGCAAGGTCGACATCTCCGGCGAGCAGCAGGAGCAGGCGTTCATCGAGCTCTCCCTGACCCGTCTGGCGGCCCTGAACCTGGACATGGCCCAGGTGATCAATCTGCTGACCCAGCAGAATGCCGTGCTGGACGCCGGCAAGATGACCATCAATGGTGAGTCCCTCTATCTGCGCCCCACCGCCCAGGGCTCCAGTATGGATCCCATCATTCACGGCCGGGATACCGGCCAGCTGGTGCGCCTGAGTGATGTGGCGACCCTGCACCGGGGCTTCCAGGAGGTGCCGAACCATCTGCTGCGCTTCAACGGTCAGCAGGCCCTGAGCCTGGGCATCGCTTTCTCCGATGGCGTCAACGTGGTCGAGGTGGGCCGGGCCATCGACCAGCGGATGGCGGAGCTGATGCAGGACAGACCCGTGGGGATTGAGCTGCACTCCCTGTATCACCAGCCCCAGGAGGTGGAGAGTTCGGTCAACGGCTTCCTGATCAGCCTGGCGCAAGCGGTGGCCATCGTTATCGTGATCCTGCTGTTTACCATGGGGCTGCGCAGTGGCCTGATCATCGGCATCGTGCTGCTGCTGACCATGCTGGGCACTTTCATCATGATGGAGTACGACGGCATTGAGCTGCAGCGCATCTCCCTGGGGGCGCTGATCATTGCCCTGGGGATGCTGGTGGACAACGCCATCGTGGTGGTCGAGGGGATCCTGGTGGGGCTGCAACGGGGCCGCAGTAAACTTGAGGCCTGTAAGGATATCGTCAAGCAGTCCCAGTGGCCTCTGCTGGGGGCCACGGTGATCGCCATTGTGGCCTTCGCCCCCATCGGCCTCTCCGCCGATGCCACCGGCGAATTTATGAATTCCCTGTTTTATGTCCTGCTGTTCTCGCTTTTCCTGAGCTGGGTAACCGCCTTGACTTTGACACCTTTCCTGGCGGACTTGATGTTATCCACGCCCAAGGGTGAGCAGAGCAGTGAGGACCCCTATAAGGGCGGCATCTTCAAGGTGTTCGGTGCCTTGCTGAACTGGTGCCTCAACTATCGCAAGACCACAGTGGTGGCCATGGTGCTGATGCTGGCGGGGGCCATTGTCGGCTTTGGCAGCGTCAAGCAGGCGTTCTTCCCGCCCTCCAATACGCCGATGTTCTACCTGGACCTGTGGCTGCCCGAGGGCACCGACATCCGCCGAACCGAGCAGGTGGTCAAGGAGGTTGAAGCCTATGTGCTGGAGCAGAAGGAGACCGAGTTTGTTGCCGCCACCGTTGGCCAGGGGATGCCCCGCTTCACCCTGACCTATGCACCGGAGAACAGCTACGCCTCCTACGCTCAGCTGGCCATTCGCAGCCCGGACCAGGAGAAGATGTTTGCGCTGGCCAACCGCCTGGATCAGGTGATGCCCGAGCGTTTCCCCCAGGCACAGTTCCAGTTGAAGCTGATGGAGATCGGTCCGTCGCCCAAGTCCAAGATTGAGGCGCGCATCTCAGGTGCCGACCCCCGTGTGCTGCGCCAGCTGGCGGCGGAGGTGGAGAACATCCTGGCACAGGACCCGGGCTCTCGGGGCATCCGCCACGACTGGCGGGAGCAGACCAAGGAGCTGGTGCCTGTGATGGACGAATCCCAGGCCCGTCGTCTTGGCATCGGCACCGATGCGGTGGCCCAGACCCTGAAGATGGCCTTCGGCGGCACCGAGGTGGGGATGTACCGGGACGGCACCCGGATGCTGCCCATCGTCACCCGCCTGGAGCAGCAGTACCGGGACGATTACGCCACCCTGGATAACCTCAAGTTGTGGAGCCCGACGCTGCAGAACTATGTGCCCATTCAGCAGGTGGTTCGTGATACCGAACTGGTGTGGACCGAGTCGCTGATCCAGCGTAAGAACCGCAAGCGCACCATCACGGTGCTGGCGGATCACAATGTGCTGGGTGAGGAGACCGCTGACGCGCTGTTCCGTCGAATCAAGCCCCAGGTGGAGGCCCTGGAGCTACCCCCCGGGTACAGCCTGGAGTGGGGTGGGGAGTATGAGTCTGCCGGTGACGCCCAGTCCATGCTGTTTGGCTCGCTGCCCATGGGTTACCTGTTTATGTTCATCATCACCGTGTTCCTGTTCGACTCCTTCAGGAAGCCGGCGGTGATCTGGCTGACCGTGCCGCTGTCGCTGATTGGGGTGACCGTGGGGCTGCTGGTGACCAACCAGCCCTTCACCTTCACCGCCCTGTTGGGGCTGCTCAGCCTGAGCGGCATGGTACTCAAGAACGGCATCGTGTTGATGGACCAGATCAATCTGGAGATGGCCAGCGGCAAAGAGCCCTATCAGGCCATTGTCGACAGTGCCATCAGCCGGGTAAGGCCGGTGACCAACGCGGCCATGACCACCATCCTGGGGATGATCCCCCTGTTGTTTGATGTGTTCTTCGCCTCATTGGCGGTGACCATCATGTTTGGCCTGGGCTTTGCCACCATTTTGACCCTGGTGGTGGTCCCTGTGCTCTACGCCATCTTCTTTAAGGTTAAGACCCCCTGATTCAACCCCTGGGTAAGTCGATTCCCTTGCCTTCCAAAGGCGCTTGGCCGGTCAGCCCCCTGACCGGCCTTTTTTTAGGTTCACTCTTGCTGAAGCGCTCTGGCACGTTCCAGGGCCTGCTCCACCAGGGCTTGGGCCCGTCTTCTGCCAATTAGATCTTTTCGAATCACCACTGAGCGGGGCTGATTGTTGGGCATCTTTTCCCGGTTGCTGTAGAGGCGGTATTCCTTGACAAAGTACTGGTGCCAGCCTGGCTGGGGACGGCGGGTCAGATCCAGCTCACGGAGCAAAAAGCGGTGTCTCGGTCTGTTGGCCGGGGTGGAATCCGTATCGCCGCTGGGTCCCTCGATGGCGTCGGTGGTCAGGCAGATGGTGTACTTTTTGGGGTTGCGAACGAGCTTAATGCCACTGATGCCTGTATTGAGCAGAAGAAGAAAAATAAACAACAATACCAATCCGGGGTCGCCGATCCACCAGAAGATAACTAGGGTAATGGGCAGCTCATAGGCCTGCCGCCTCAATGTTTCCCTGAGGTAGCTTGCCGGGGTTGGGGTGATCAGTTGCTGACTCACCCTTGCTGCTCCCGGAGTTTCATTGCTCTCTGATAATCGGTGATTCGGGCGTGCAACTGGTGAAACACCTCCTTGGCCCCTTGTCGGCCAAAGACCTTGGCGTCGATGCAGATGCTGTTGCCCTGATTGTCGTGGAGATGGTAGTCGCCATGCAGGCGTTCCAGCTGACCACGGCTCTGGCTCTTCTGCAGGTTGATCTTGCTCAGCGCCAGGTTCTTAGTTCCCCAGCGACCAAAGGGGTTTGTCTTGTCGTTTTCACCGGCTGGCCCCTTAACCCGATCGCGATACAGATAGATTGCGCCCTTGTGGCGATCCCAGTTGGGGAACATCAAGGTGAACAGGCCTGCGCCAATGGCGGCGTAACAGCCGGAGCGCAGCGGGTCAGCGTAAGCCGGGTCCAAAGCGATCAGCCACTGAATCGTCGCCAGCCCAAGCAGGCCGCCGGCGATACCGATTAAGCTGTTGCGCACCGAAGGCTTGGGGGCAAGAAACTCCGTCACCGGCTGGCCCAGTGTCCTGGAGTGAGCCGATTCGGCGGCGGCCAGAATCTCTCTGTGGATGGCGCCGGACTGACGAAGACCAAAGAAGATCATGGGAATGATGATGCTGCGGCCATTGTGGTCATGGATGCGATAGCGAAAGTTGAGCCATTTGCTCCATCTCTGGTTGCGGGAAGCGTTCAGATCTATCTCATTCAGGGGGAGACAGAGGCGAAAGCGCTCCTCTTCGGCGACCCCGGGTTCGCCGGAAAGTCCGGTGACTCCCTCTTTACCCAGTAGGATGCGCAGGTGATGATGGTTGCGCATGCGCCAGATGGGAAAGGTCAGGCCAAGCAGCAGGCCCATGCCATTATTGGCTTCTGTGTTACCCGACCAGGTCAGGCCCAGCCAAACCAGCCCAATCACGGCCAGGGTGATTAGCAGGGTCTGAGCCATGCCGTTAGGAGTGGGTCGATATTCTGTGGCGGTTCCAGTCAAGAAAACTCCATGTAAACAACTGAAAATAAAACAGTAACTTTATTTACATCCGTCAGGGAGTCTAGTGTTTTCTGGAAAAAGTGTGCGTCATATGGAAAAGCGCCACCTGGTGGTGGCGCTTGGGAACCCAGATCAGAGCACCACAGGGGTCCCCAGCTTGGGGTCGGTGACTATGGTGGGGCGGTAGTGCCACACCCGGGCGACCCGCTCTCCGGTGAGCACCTCCTGTGGCGGCCCCTGATAGCGCACCTCGCCCTGGTCCAGCACCACCAGGTGGTCGGCGTAGCGAGCCGCCTGGTTAAGATCATGGAGGACGGCGATGACGCCCACCCCCTGTTCGTGAGCCAGGGCCCGGGCCAGCTCCAGTACCCTGTGCTGCTGGGCCAGATCCAGTGCTGATGTAGGCTCATCCAGCAGCAGCAGGGGCGCCTGCTCCGCCTGGGACAACTGGGTCAGGACCCTGGCCAGCTGTACCCGCTGTTTCTCCCCTCCGGAAAGGGTAGGGTAGCGGCGGCCACCGAGGTGGGCGACGTCCACCTGTTCCTGGGCGTGATCCACCAGGTGCTTGGCCAGAGTGCGATCCGCCGTCAGGGGAAATAGGCCCATCTCCACCACGTCACGGACGGTGAAGGGAAAGGTGAGACTGTTGTGTTGAGGCAGCACGCCGAGGTGACGGGCCAGTTTGATGCGCGGCCACTCCTCCATGGGGCGGCCATGGAAACTGACCATGCCGGTGTCCGGTGTCATGTCGCCGCATATCCCTTTCAGCAGGGTACTCTTGCCGGCGCCATTGGGCCCCAGCAGGGCGGTGACCCTGCCAGGTTGGATTGCCAGCTCTATCTGCTTCAGCAAGGGCTGCCCGCCGATGCCCAGACTCAGGGATTGGATGGTTAGAAAGCTCATGATTACCCCAGTCGGTGTCTTTGATTGATCAGCAGGGCCAGAAAGAAGGGGGCGCCCAGTAGGGCGGTGACCAGACCCACGGGCATCTCGGCCGGGGCCATCCAGGTTCTCGCCCCCAGATCCGCCACCAGCAAAATGGCGGCACCCAGTCCGGCGGACAGGGGCAGCAGGGTGCGATGATCCGGGCCGACCATCATACGAATCAGGTGGGGCACCACCAAGCCAATAAAGCCGATCATCCCGGCGGCGGCCACGGTGACCCCCACGCCCAGCGCAGTAAGCAGGACCAGGCGAATCTTCAGTTTTTCCACCTCGATACCCAGGTGGCGGGCTTCTGCCTCGCCCAGCAGCAAGGCATTGAGGGAACCGGCCTGGCGCTGAAACTGCCAGGCCAGCAGCACAAAGACCGCACTACAGATGGCGATGCTGTGCCACTGGGCCGACGCCAAAGAGCCCATCTGCCACAGGGTCAGGTCCCTCAGGGCGGTCTCGTTGGCGATGAAGGTGAGAAAACCTATGCCTGAGCCGGTCAGGGCGCCGATGGCCACGCCGGAGAGCAGCAGCAGTACCACCGAGGTGCCGGTGCGGCTGTGAGCCAGACGGTAGACCGCCAAGGTGGTGGCCAGGCCACCGAGGAAGGCGGCCACCGGTGTGGTGTAGGCGCCGGCCTCGGGATAGATCACTATGGCGATGGCGGCGCCCAGGGCGGCGCCTGAGGCCACGCCGATGATGCCGGGATCCGCCAGGGGGTTGCGGAACAGCCCCTGCATCACCGCACCGCACTGGGCCAGCAGGGCGCCGATCACCAGAGCCAGTAGGGTACGGGGCAGGCGGACATTGGAGATCACCAGCTGTTCATGGGGTTGCAGGCTGGTGACCTGGGTCTGTGTCAGTGTGGCCCACAGGGCCCGCAGGCTGTCCCAGGCGTCTATGGCCAGGGGGCCCGTAGTCACCGACAACACACTGGCGATCAACAGGGAGGCTGCCAGGGGCAGCCACAGCAGGCGGGCCTCGGCCATCATTGAATCTCCGACAACTTCTGGGCCAGGTCCTCGGCCGCATCCAGAGCGCTGGGGCCCAGGCCGCCCAGCAGTGCCTTGGCGGGCAGGTCATAGATTTGACCATTTTTTCCCGCCGGGGTGTGGGCCAGCAGAGGCAGGGACTCGATCAGTTCCCCGGCGGCGTTGTCCGTGTCCATGGCGGGTTTGGTGACCAGGATCAGGTCAGGTTGCAGTGACAGCAGCGTCTCCTCGGAGGCGCTCTTATAGCCGTCGAAGCCGGCGATGTTCTCGCCGCCGGCCAGGGTGATCAGCAGGTCCGCCGGGGTGTGGCCGCCCCCCATGCGCGGTCCCCGATCGCCCCGCAGCAGGACAAAGACCACCTTGGGCGCCCGTTTGAGGTTGGCTCTGGCCTGGTTGATCCTCTCCACCTGGGACTGAATGGTGGCCTTCAACGCGGGAGCTGCGTCCTCTTCGGAGAGCAGGGTTGCCAGGGTATCGATGTTGGCCATCAGTTGCTGCGGAGTTTGTGCTGCGGGCAGGGTGGCCACCTGAACCTTGGCCTGGCGGACGATATCCAGGGCGGATCTGGGCCCCATCTCGTCGCTGCCTACCACCAGATCCGGGTTGAGGGAGAGCAGGCCTTCCGCCGACAGGGTGCGGTGGTAGCCAAGCTGAGGCAGTTCCATCCCTTCAGGAACCTGGCTGGTGACATCCACCGCCACCAGCTTGTTGGCGCCCTCCAGGGCCATCACCAGTTCGGTCACGGCGGCACCGGCACTGATCACCCGCTCGGCGGCCATCGCCGGTAGTGAGAGGGTGGCGCCCAGAAGCATGGGCAGCAAGGTTTTGCTGAAGTTGGGTGTCATGGGGTCTCCTCCATTAGAATCTGAGTCTTGTCTATCTGCCTGGCCTGAAGCAGGGCCAGCAGTTGCATTAGGGGTTGAACTGGGGCGGCCTTATCGGCGGCCACCACCACCTGGTAGTTCGGGTTGGCTTTATGTGCTTGCAAAAAGGCGTGCTTAAACTCCGGCCAGGAGTCATAGGTGATCTGATCCAGGGCGAAGTGGGGCGCATCGGCCAGTACATTGACCGCCAGGGTTTTGTCCTCTTCAGGGGAGCTGAGGGCCGTCTCCTGCTGCTGGGGCACATCCACCGGCAAGGCCAGCAGCCTGGTGTTGGCGGTGAGCAGCAGAAACACCAGCACGATAAAGATGATGTCGATCAGCGGGGTCAGGTCCACCGAGGGCGCGCTGCTGTCGACGGCACTGCTGTGTAGCCGAATCACGGCTTCATCTCCTGGGCGGACGCGACATGAATCCCGGCGAGCCACAGGTTGATTCGATTGAGTACGTGTTCCGTCTTGCCCAGTTGCCGATCGGCCCACAGGGTTAGCAGGTGTGCGCCACCCACGGCGGGCAGAGCGATGATCAGTCCGGCGGCGGTGGTGTACATAGCCAGCCCCAGGCCATCTGCCAACTGGGCTGGTGTCACAGGCCCGGCTGAGGCGCCGATCTCCTGGAACATGCCGATGAGGCCGAGGATGGTACCCAGCAGTCCCATCATGGGACTGATGATGCCTATCACCATCAATACCCTGAGTCCGGCATTGAGCTGCCGTTTCTGCTTGAGCAGCCAGAGCCCGGCAATCTCCTCCCGCAGACACTTCGCCTGACCGGCGTGACCTAAAAGCATCAGGGTGCCCCGGGCCAGCAGGCTGCGCCTGCCGGTTAACAGGTCAGTCAGCGCCTGACTGTCCAGTGGCTGGGACCAGTTCATCTGTTGCACCCAGCTGTCACGCCAGGGGGCGTTGATCAGCAGGTTGGCCAGGCGTTCCAGCAAGATGATCAGGGTCAGGGTCAGGCAGGCCATCAGGGGCCAGGCCATTACGCCCAGTTGATTAAGCGTGTGATCAAGCAGCGCCATAAGGCGAATATCTCCTGTTAGGTCGAGTTAGTTCAGGGCAAAACGGACCGGAATACGGACGCGGGACGATTGCCCCTGGCTGCCTTGGGTCAGGGGGGCGAACTCCCAGCTTTTCACCGCCGCCAGTGCTGCCCGGTCCAGACTGGAGTGACCGCTGCTCTCCAGAAGCTCCAGTTTTATCTGGTCGCCCAACTCGTTGAGCCACACCTCAACCAGAGCCACGCCCTGCTGGCCGCGCCTCTTGGCCATTTTGGGGTAGCGCGGTGGGTTCGGCGGGGTGCGAAACGCCGGTTGAGTCACCAGTTCCGGCAGTTGCTTGGCTCCCTGGCGGGCGGCAACGGGCTGGGCGGCTTCACTGGGGGCCTTGTTCATCGGCTTGGGTTCAGCCTTGGGCTCGGCTTGGGGTTCGGGTTTTGTCTGTGGCTTTGGATCGGGTCTGGGGGCCAACTCAGGCATAGGCTTCTGTATGGGTTGAGGCTTGGGTTTTGGCTTCGGCTCCGGCTTGGGTTTAGGTTCGGGCTTCTCCTCTTTTTGTGGCTCGGGCTTGGACTGTGCCGGTGCCGCATTGACCGCGGTGGCCAGGGAGAGGCTGACCGCCGTAGTGACCTGGCCGGACTGCAGCAGAGGCTGGGGTTCCTGAGCCATGGCGCCCAGGAATGAGCCCTGTATCAGCAGTGCGGCGGCGGTGGCCACCAGGTAGCGGTTCGGTGTCACTGGGTTAGTCCTGGGATCTGTGGTTGATGCCAAGATGATAGAACGCCAGTTACTGAAAGTGCAAATAAAAATGATTCGCATTTGATCTTGGTTTGGGTTTGGGATAAAGTGCCTGGACAATGAATCACCCGGCCTTACAAAAGTTAATTAACACAAGTGGTTAGTTAACTTTTTGGCCGTGCGACCGTCTGGATATCGACTCCGGGAGTGAAGATGACCCATACCCCGACCATGGACGACCAGATGACCGGCAAGGACACGCCGGACCCCCTGAAGTTTGCCTTTGAGCAGAAACGCGGTGCCCATGCCGGGGGCGGCGGCCGGCCACCTGTGGCTGCGGACCAGGTGCAAGCCACACTGAACAGACTGTTGGCCCAGGAAGCCACTCCAGGCAAGCGGCGCTTGCTCTACCTCCACGTCCCCTTCTGTCGGGTACGTTGCACTTTTTGCAGCTTCTTTCAGTATGCCGCCAGCAGAAAGCTGGTGGATGAGTATTTTGGTCACCTGCTGGCCGAGATTCGGCGCAAGGGTGAGACCCCTTATGCCCAGAGCGCCCCCTTCCACGCGGTCTACATCGGCGGCGGAACCCCGACGGACCTGTCTGGCGATCAGATTCATGAACTGGGGCAGGCTCTGAGAGAGAGTTTTCCCCTGACACCGGATTGTGAGCTGACCCTTGAAGGGCGCATAAACCGATTCGATGACGCCAAGTTCCAGGGCGCCCTGGATGGGGGATTCAACCGGTTCTCCTTTGGCGTGCAGAGTTTCAATACCCAGGTACGACGTGCCGCCAAGCGTCTCGATGACCGGGATCAGGTGATGGGGCGCCTGAAAGAGCTGGTCGCCGCGGACCAAGCCCCTGTGGTCATTGACCTGTTGTTTGGCCTGCCTTATCAGACTCCGTCAATCTGGCAGCAGGATCTGGAGGATATGCTGGAGTGCGGGGTCAGCGGCGTTGACCTCTACCAGCTTATCGATCTCAGCGGTACCTCCATGTTGGAGCAGTGTGAAAAGGGCACCGCTCCGCCGCCGGCGGACACTCCCACCAAGGCGATGATGTACCGGATGGGAGATGAGTTTATGGATCGCCACCAGCTGCGTCGGCTCAGTTGCTGCCACTGGTCCTCGGATAACCGGGAGCGCAGTCTCTACAACTCCATGGTCAAGTCCGGTGCGGAGATTCTGCCTCTGGGAGCCGGGGCCGGCGGTAACCTCGGGGGCTATGCCCTGATGCAGCCCAGAGACCTCGAGGCCTATCAGAGGGCCATTACAGACAAGGAATGGCCGGTGATGATGCTGTTGCCCAAAGGCGAGGAGGGCGTCAAGGCGGCCCTGGTGGGTGCCTGCGATAAGGGCTTCATCCACCGAAGCCTGTTGGGAGAACCGCTGTATCAACACGCCATGCCCCTGTTCAAAGCCTGGGAGAAGCGCGGCCTGGCCAAGGTCAGCTCCGATGCGGTGACCTTTACCCTGGCGGGACGGTTCTGGCAGGTCAACCTGTGCAACGGCCTGCTCAGCTATATGAATTCCAACCCTATGACAATGGAGAAGATTGCATGAATGATATCGCCCAGGCGGTTGCCCGCAAGATTGAGGAAAACCCCAGCCTGATGCCCGGTCAGATCGCCTCCGAGCTGGAAGTCAGTGAGTTTGAGGTGGTGGCCGCACTGCCGGAGCCCATGAGTGCTCTGCTGCCGGTGGAGCACCTCGCCACCCTGATGGAGTCATTGCCAAACTGGGGCCCCATGACCACCATCGTCAGTGTGGCCGGGTCCATCTTTGAATTTAAGGGGGCCTTTCCCAGGGGTAAGCCGGGCCATGGCTACTTCAATCTGATCACCAAGGGGGAGGGGCTGCATGGCCACCTGAAACTGGATGCGGTTCAGCATATCGCCCTGGTGAGCAAGCCCTTCATGGGCAGTGAGAGTCACAGCATTCAGTTTTTTGATGCCCAGGGGGCCATCATCTTCAAGATTTACCTCGGCCGGGACAGTAAGCGGGTGCTGCTGGCCGACCAGGTGGAGCGGTTCAGCGAACTGCGTCGTACTCTGGCTAGCTGAGCCAGCAACACAAAGACAAATAAGGGAAGAACAAACAGATGGACAACCAGAAAGATCAGAGACTGAGAGAGCGCTTGCTCCCCGAGATTGAGGAGTTCAAGACCAAGGCCCAGACCCTGATGCTGGCGACCCTGGACAGGGAGGGGGTGCCCAATGTCAGCTACGCCCCCTTCGCTCAGGGGGCTGAGGGGTTCTATATCCTGATCAGCGATATGGCCCGTCATGGCATGAACCTCAAGGTGAACAAGGCCCTGTCGGTGATGCTGGTTCAGGATGAGTCTGAAGCCAAGACGGTATTCGCCCGCAAGCGGTTGACCTTCGATGTTCAGGCGCAGCATGTTGCCCGGGAGAGCGAGGGCTTTGCGGCGGGCATTGCCGCCCTGGAATCCCGCTTCGGGGACATGGCCGAGAACCTTTCCAAGCTGGCAGATTTCAACCTCTACTGCTTACGGCCAAGCAAGGGGTTGTTTGTCAAAGGCTTTGGCCAGGCGTTCGCCATCGGTGGCGATGACCTGAATCAGGTGAGCTGGATGATCGGCGACGGCAAGGGACACGGCCACGCCAGAACGGCCTAACAACCTGATTTATTGAGATCCCCTTTCGGGACCGTTTTTGTTTATGATGGGTGACACTCTGTGTCACCCGATTTTTTTGGAGACTCACCCGTCGATGAAGCGCGCCCCCCTCACCTCAGTCGTACCCTGGATCTTGTCACTGCTTAAACCCTATCGGGGGCGGGTGATTGCCGCCTGTGTGGCGCTCGCGGTGGGCTCCCTCAGCTGGCTGGCTTTGGGGCAGGGGGTGAAGATGCTGGTGGATGAGGGGTTCCTGTCGGACAACAGCCAACGTCTCAATCAGATTATGCTGGTGGTGCTGGGGATCAATCTGCTGGGGGCCCTAGCGGCGTTTTGTCGCTTCTACCTGATGTCCTGGCTGGGGGAGCGGGTCAGCGCCGATATCCGCCGCACTGTCTACAACCACCTGTTGACCCTCTCTCCAGGTTTCTATGAGTCCACCCGCACCGGGGAGGTGATCTCCCGCTTTACCAGTGACACCACGGTGATTCAGACCGTGGTGGGGATGAGCCTTTCCATGGCGCTGCGCTCCAGCGTCACCCTGGTGGGGGGCCTGCTGATGATGCTGGTGACCAGCCCGATGATGACCCTGTACACCGCGGTGGCCGTGCCCCTGGTGCTGGTGCCCATTCGGGTACTGGGCGCCAAGGTGAGAATATACGCCAAGGCGAGCCAGGACAGGGTGGCGGACATCGGCGCCTACGTGGATGAAACCCTCCATGAGATCCATACGGTGCAATCCTATACCCACGAGGCGGTGGACAGGGGCAACTTCAACGAGCGAGTGGAAGCGGTGATCGAGGCCGCCGCCAATCGCATCCGTCACCGTGGCCTGTTGATCGCCCTGGTGATGGGACTCAGTGTCGGCGCCATCACCCTGGTCGCCTGGCTGGGGGCCCTGGAGGTGCTCGGTGGCGGCATGAGTGCCGGTGAACTGACCGCCTTCCTGTTCTATGCGGTGATGGTGGCCGGTGCGGTGGCCACGGTGTCTGAAGTGATCGGTGAGGTGCAGCGCGCCGCGGGGGCGACAGAACGACTGCTGGAGCTGCTCAGCACCCAGCCAGAGATCCGGGCTCCGGAATCACCTCTGGCCTTGCCTTCGCCTGTGCGTGGCGAGCTGATCCTGGAGAATCTTTTCTTTGCCTACCCCAGTGCCCCGGACAAAGCGGTCCTCGAAGAGCTGAATCTGACCCTTAATCCCGGTGAACGGGTGGCCCTGGTGGGCCCCAGTGGCGCCGGCAAGTCCACCCTGTTTCAGCTGTTGCAACAGTTCTATCTGCCACAGCAGGGTAGGGTACTGCTTGATGGGACAGACCTGACTTCACTGGACCCTCTGGAGATTCGCCGTCAGTTCGCCCTGGTGCCCCAGGAGTCGGTGATCTTTGCCAGCAGCGCGCTGGAAAATGTGCGCTACGGTCGACCCGGTGCCTCCCTGGAGGAGGTGAAGCAGGCCTGCCGTGCGGCCCGGGCCCATGAGTTTATCGAGGCTCTGCCTCAGGGGTATGACACCAACCTGGGGGAGCGCGGGGTGCGTCTCTCCGGCGGTCAGAAGCAGCGCATCGCCATTGCCCGGGCCCTGTTGGCGGACCGGCCGGTACTGCTGCTGGATGAGGCCACCAGTGCCCTGGATGCCGCCAGTGAACAGCAGGTGAAGCTGGCCCTGGACGAGCTGATGCGGGGCAAGACCACGGTGATCATCGCTCACCGCCTGGCCACCGTGGTCAATGCGGACCGGATTGTGGTGATGGAGCAGGGGAGAATCATCGCCATGGGTACCCACAGCGAGCTGGTGGCCAGAAACGCCCTCTACAAGGAGTTGGCGGACCTGCAACTGGTGAGTTGAGGCTGTATCTGACCCAGATTGCCCGAGATTTTGTTGGCAGCTTGATCCACCGCACCGTCAGCTACCGTCCCGGCGCGGCATAATGGTTCCTTTTGAATGCTACTGAGAGCCACCATGGACAAGCTGCTAGATCGCTTTCTTCACTACGTAACCTTTGATACCCAGGCGGACGCCGAGTCCAGCACCCTGCCCAGCACTCCGGGACAGCTGGTGCTGGCTCGTGCCCTGTTTGATGAACTCACCAACCTGGGGTTTGCGGACGTCTCTCTGGATGACAACGGCTATGTGATGGCCACCCTGCCTGCCAACAGCCAGCGTGAGCTGCCGACCATCGGCTTTATCGCTCACATGGATACCGCCCCGGATGCGTCAGGTAAGGATGTACGGCCGCAGATCATCCGTGATTACGATGGTGGTGTGGTGGCCCTGGGCGACAAGGGGGAGAAGCTGGATCCGGCCCAGTATCCGGCGCTGAACAGCCTGAAGGGTAAAACCCTGATCACCACCGACGGTTCCACCCTGCTGGGGGCGGACAACAAGGCGGGCATTGCCGAGATCATCACCGCCATGATGGTGCTCAAGGCCAACCCGCAGATTGAGCACGGACCCATACGCATCGGCTTTACCCCGGATGAGGAGATTGGTCTGGGGGCCAGTGAGTTCGATGTGGCCAAGTTTGGTGCCCAGTGGGCCTATACCATAGATGGCGGTCCTGTGGGTGAGCTGGAGTATGAGAACTTCAATGCCGCCAGCGCCACCCTGGTGTTCAGCGGCAACTCGGTGCATCCCGGCAGTGCCAAAAACAAACTGGTCAACGCCCTGTCCCTGGCCACCGGGTTCCATCAGCAGATGCCCAGCAGTGAGACGCCGGAGCATACCGAAGGCTATGAGGGGTTCTACCACCTGGTGGGGATCAAGGGGGGCACCGCCGAGGCCAGCCTGCACTACATCGTCCGTGATTTCTGCCTCGACTCCCTGGCCCGTCGCCGTGTCTATCTGCAGGCTCAGGCCGATGCCTTCACCCGGTCGGGCAAGCCCTGCGAGCTGCAGTGGACCGATGGCTATCGCAACATGAGGGAGCAGGTGGAGCCTCATCCGCACATCATTGAGCTGGCCAGGGAGGCGATGCTGGAGTGCGGTGTTGAGCCGGACATCAAGCCTATTCGCGGCGGAACCGATGGGGCGGTACTTTCCTATAAAGGACTGCCTTGTCCTAATATCTTTACTGGGGGCTACAACTTCCACGGAAAGCATGAGTTCATCACCCTGGAGGGGATGGAGCAGGCAGTGGCGGTGATCGTCAAGCTGTGTCAGCTGACGGCGGCCCGCTGATCGAGAGCGGGGCCGGGCCCTGCCATGGAGCATCTATGATTGCGGTGATACTGGAGATCTACCCCACACAATCCGGCAAGGAGGCGTTTACGGCCCTGGCGGAGCGGTTGCTGGTGATGATCAGTGGTCACCGGGGGCTGGTGTCCATCGAGCGGTTTCAAAGCCTGATGGATGAGCACAAGCTGCTCAGCCTCTCTTTCTGGCTGACCCGTGAAGATGTCCAGCAGTGGCATCGTCATCTGCAACAGGAGTTGTCACAGGATCCCGCAGCCAAGGCCCTGATTCGCCACTATCGAGTGCGCACCGCTCTGGTGGAGCGGGATCATGCCGGTGACCACCGCCATATAGATGCCTACTTTGACCATCTGGCCTGAAATCAGGTCGCTTTAAGCCCTCCCGGTTTGCTTCAGGCCAGATCAGCCGTTAGCTTGAGGCCAGAATCTGAGGAGGGCAGCATGTCGCAACAGGGGTTTCAACAAGAGTATCGCCGGGGGATAGCGCCCGGCTATTCCGGCTACCTTCACGCCACTGCCGTGCTGGCCATTGGGGCTGCTGTCCTGGGATACAGCGCCGTGCAGCTCCAATCTCCCTCTTCCTGGCAGTGGCTGACCGTGTTGGCGGCATTGCTCATCGGCAACCTGCTCGAGTATGTGGCTCATCGCTGGCTGGGGCATCGCCGAACCCGGCTGTTGCCCCTGTTCTACCAGCGTCACAGCGGTGATCATCACAGGTTTTTCACCCATCTGGATATGCTCTGGCAAAGCCACCGTGACTGGCGGGTGGTGCTGTTTCCCCTTTATCTCATCCTGTTGGTGATTGTGGCCAACGCTGCTCTGGGGTGGGGCCTGGCTCAGCTGTTTGGGGAGAACCTGGGCTGGTTGTGGTTGATGGGCACGGTATCGGCCTATCTGCTCTACGAAATCTGTCACTTCACCTGGCACCTTCCGGCCAATCACCCGCTGTTTCGAATCCGAGCGCTGGATGCCATGAGGGAGAGGCACAGGCTGCACCATCACCCCAAATGGATGAACCGCATCAACTTTAACATCACCTGGCCGCTGACTGACTGGCTGCTGGGAACAGACTCTCCCCGCGAGCCCGGGGGGCCATCGTCACCAATAGAGTAAGGAGTACTCATGTCTGAAACGGACCTGCACGCCCAGGGCGGCTTCACTGAAAAAGAGGACAGTGCCAAGACCCATGGGCTGATCGCCTATGGATTGATGCTGGCGGGCGCCTTTACCGGGATTCTGTGGTTGGTGGGGGCCATCTGGGCCATGCTCAAGCGGGCAGACGCCCGGGGCACCCGCTTCGAGGATCACTACCAGAATATGGTGACCACCTTCTGGTGGGGGTTGGGGCTGGCCCTGTTGGGGGTGGCGTTGATCCCCTTTGGGCTGGGGTTGCTGGTGCTCTTTGCCATGGGCCTCTGGACCCTGTACCGATTGATAAAGGGGCTGATTCGCCTGATGGACAATCGCAGCTTCCAGAACTAGGTCAACAGGTCGTTAGGACAGGAGGGAAGCTTAAAGCTGGTGCCGCCAGCTCAGGGCGTCATTTTTTTGAGCAGCAGCTCGGTGAGCCTGTCCGCGGTCAGGGGGCGGCTGAACAGGAAACCCTGTGCCAGGCGGCAGCCGCTGTCACACAGGAAGCCTGCCTGGCCCTGGTTCTCCACCCCTTCGGCGATCACCGTCAGGGAGAGAGAGTGGCCCATGGAGATGATCGCTTCTACGATGCCCCGGCTGTCCTGATCGCCAGGGACACCACTGACGAAGCTGCGGTCAATCTTCAGGGTGTTGAGGGGTAGCCGTTTCAGGTAGCTCAGGGAGGAGTAGCCTGTGCCAAAGTCATCGATGGAGATGTGGATCCCCATGCTCCTCAGTTGACCCAGACGGCGGATCGACTCCTCCGGATTCTGAATCATAAAACTCTCTGTCACCTCCAGCTCCAGTGCCGAAGCGGGCATGCCGCTCTCCATCAGCACCTGGCTTACCTCACTGACAAAGTTGTCTTTCAGCAGCTGGGGGCCGGCGATGTTGACGGCGATGCGGCCAAAGTTCAGGCTCTGGTCAAGCCAGTTGGCGCCCTGGTGACAGGCCTGCTTCAGTACCCACAGACCGATTTCGTCGATGAGGCCTATACGCTCGGCAGCAGGAATGAACCTCGACGGGGAAACCTGTCCAAGCTCTTCAGACTGCCACCGAAGCAGGGCTTCCAGACCCACCAGTTGACCGCTGTTGAGATCCACCTGGGGCTGATAGACCAGATAAAACTCCTCTCGCTCCAGGGCGGAGTGCAAGGCGCTTTGCACCTTGAGGTGCTCCATGGACTCTTCGGTCAGGGTATGGGTATAGAAGGCGAAGCTGTTGCGACCCTGCTGTTTGGCCCGGTACATGGCGGTATCGGCGTTGCGAAGCAGGGTGTCCCTGCTGCTGCCATCCTGAGGGTAAAGGGCGATGCCCATGCTGCCGGTGAGTTTCAGCTGCTCCCCTGTGCTGAGAGCCACAGGTTGCTGGAACAGGCTCATCAGGCCGCTGGCAACATTGGTGGCCGCAGGAGCCCCGCCCACTTCAGGAAGCAGAATCACAAACTCATCTCCGCCAATCCGTGCGACGGTATCCGAGCTTCGCAGCTGGTTCTTGAGGCGCTGGGCTATTTCACACAGCACCTCGTCGCCCACCAGATGGCCGCGACTGTCATTGATCAGCTTGAAGTGGTCCACATCGATAAACACCACCGCCAGTTCACTCTGGTTCCTGGTGGCACGGGCGATCTCCTGGTCCAACTGGCTGTGGATGCGCACCCGGTTCGGCAAACCGGTGAGAGGATCATGGTAGGCCATGTGGGCCAGGCGCTCTTCGGTCTGTTTCTGCAGTGAGATGTCGGAGAAGAGGGCGACCAGGTAGCGGATGCCGCCATCATCATCGTATACCGCCGAGTGAGTGGCCATCTGTGGGTAGAGGGTGCCGTCCTTACGCCGATTCCACACCTCGCCGTGCCAGTGCCCCTGAGCCAGCATGCTTCGCCACATCGACTCGTAGAATGTCTGGTCATGGCGGCCCGACTTGAGGATCCTGGGGTTGTTGGTCAGGGCCTCCTCTCGGCTGTATCCGGTGATGCGGCAAAAGGCGTCATTGACCTCGATGATGGTGCCGCGATGATCGGTGATCATCACCCCTTCCGCAGAGTTGGCAAACACCGTGGCGGCCAGGGTCAGCTGCTCCTGGAATACCCGACGCTGGGTGACGTTTCGAGTCATGCCGATGACCCCCAGCAGCTCTCCCTGCTTGTCGATAATGGGGCTCTTGATGGTTTCCAGCCAGGTCTGCTGCTCCGGATCGCCGGGGTCGGCGCACTCCTCCACCACCATCTGTCGACACTGACGAATTGCCTGGTTGTCGGCGGCTTCAAACACGGCGGCCCGCTCAGGCCCAAACAGCTGGGTGTCGTTTCGCCCAAGGGGAGAGCATTGCCAGTCGCGGACCACACTCTGGTTGGCTGCAACGTAGATGCCTTTGGCATCCTTAATCCAGACATGATCCTCAATGCTGTTGATGAAATCATTGAGGGTGATGCCTCTCAGGGCGGCGTCCTCGCCAGCCTGAGCATCCGTGTGGTGTTTCAGATGCCTGGCCAGATCGTTTTCCATTCGTCCACAGAGGTTGTCCTTGAGCAGCTTGGCATCGTCACTCAGCGCTGTCGGTCCATAGAGGCAGATGAGGCCGAAGAGCACGCCGTTGGGCCAGAACACCTCGTGGAGATGCAGCCTGGGATCCCTGGTTTTTTTGTCCGACGTATAGTTCAGGGTGGCACGAAGTTGCTCGGCCACTGGGGTGAGGATCAGCTTCAGTTGTTCGGGTGAGCAGTCGTTGGCGTCACAGAGCAAAATGGGCTCTGCGCCCTGATCCACGTGAAGGATGACGCCTTTGGCGTCAGCGGCGTTGGCCAGCAGCCTCATGGAGGGGCGCCAGTCCTGGCCCAGATCTGCAAAGACGCTTGTGTCCAGCCACTCTGGATTCAGTACTGCCACTCAGATGCTCCCCTAGGCTCAAACAGGCTACAATAAATAATGCCAACAATAATAAAGACTTGCCTAACGCTTTGGGGCGTCAGGCTGATTTTTATGCTGGGATTATCTCATTTCGCCGGACTATTGGGAACCAAGGCTTGTTCCGGGAGAGAAGCTGTACAAGGGCGGGGCCCCGGTTTAGGGGCAGGCGCAACGGCGGTGAGCGGCGATCAGCTCAGCTCCTTTTTCAGAAAGAAGCTGACGTAGCCGGGGGGCATATCCTCCAGCTTGGCAAACACTTCATAGCTGTGCTGCTGATAGAACTCCAGAGCAAGGTAGTTGGTGGTCTTGATGAAGATGCCGTGAGCCCCCTTGGCATGGGCGTAGCCCTCCAGTTGGTTCAGCATACGCGTGCCGGCACCGCAGCGTCGCTTGTCCTCTTCCACCCAGATGCCATCCACATGGAGCCAGCCCAGTTTCACCTCTCCGGCGATACCACCGACGATTCTACCCGTTTCATCTTTAATGAAGCAGGCAACGGTTTCATGTTGCATGGAGCCAGCAACGGCGTCGTTGAAGCCAATCAGCCCCTGCTTCAGGGCCTGAACTTCGCTCTGGTCCGGCGGGGATACCGGCGTCAGCTGTAAACTGTCCATGTCATTGATCTCTTGGGCTGGGTAACGGGATTAAGTTACTGTCCACCTGGAGTAGTTGCAAGTTCCGCCGAAATCAGACCCTAGAACTGCTCGGAAAATTCGAGTTTCATTGAAGCCAACTTCCAGTGGCCATCCCCTTGTCGGCACCACTGCTCCATGAGGATCTTTCCTCGGCCGATGTTCATCTGCCATTGACCACACAACTGGACCTCATCATCGCTGATAAGGGTGACCTGAGTGTTCTTGTAAACCAGATCACTGGCTCCGGATTGCAGCATCCCCTGCCAGAAAGTGTGAATCTGCTCCTGGCCGGTGAACTGCCCCATGGGCTTAACGTCAAGAGACGCGCCATCGGCGAAACTGGCGACACAATAGTCGAGATTGCCGTGATTAAACTGATTGATCCAGTTCTGGCTGGCCTTGAGGGCGTTAATCAGGGTGTGATGATGCATAAGCGCCTCCGGATAGTCAGGCCTGATGACAAAAGCATAACACCACCAAGTAATATATGCTGCAAACTACCCTTATCTCGCTCTTCAGTTGATCGAGGTGGTGTCCAGTATGTTTTTGATGGCTTCTTGGAAGTTGTTTTTAAGTAGTTCTTCCAGGGTTTTCATGGCTGGGTGCTGATACCAGGAGCGGTTGCATATGAAGCCATACTGAAAATCGATCGGGCTTCCCTCACAGGTGACCGGTCGCCAAACCAGATTATGTTGGCTGTGTTCTGGGTAGGCGTTGCTTGAAAAGACAGAATAATCCAATTGTTCAGCGCAACGCAGTGCCGCCTGCATTGAAGCGACGGTTATGTTCGAACTCAGCTTAATGCCGTGCTCTTCAAGAATCACTTTTTCTAGATGCGGAACTTTGGCTCCGGAGTCAAGACTAACAAAGTTCATTTTTTGCAGATCATTTATCTCAATCGCCTTGTTGACTGATAGTGGGTTATCGGCACGAAGGTAGACGCCGAGGTGAATGCTTCCGAGTCGCCTCTGAATGAATCGACTATCAATGTCGAAAGGGAAAAAGTTAATTCCGACAGCAAAATCGCTAGGGTTTAGATCTGGCAGGCTGTCTGTTGGCCAGGCATGGAAGCTGAAACCAAGATTACATTGATGTTGTTTTAGCTCTTTCATCAATCCAATCATAATATGCTCGGTAAGGTAGAGTGGCGCGTAAACTTTAAGGCAGCCCTCCATTCTTTCTATGGAACTCTCCGCCGATTGTTTTATGCAATCATCTAAACTTTTGACAAGTGGAGAGATTGCCTGAATAAGGTTTACGGCAAATGCTGTTGGCATATATTGTCCATTGGACGTGATAAATAGTTCATTACCAAAATGGCCACGTAGTTGTGCCAGGCTACGATTAAGCGTTGAACGGCTCACACTAAGGTGCCTGATAATGGCGTGTGTCGTCCGATACTCGTTTACAGCCAATAGATACCTTACTAAGTTTAAGTCGAGCTTCGTCATTTCTTGTTCTCGTTGTAATTGAAGCACTCAGGCCGCCTGCTTCACAGGAGGCTATCTTACGCTCACCTTTGCGATATTGACCCAGGTCACAAAAAGGGCTGGTTGGATCGAGAAGGTTGACGACTACACCCGGGTAAAAGTCAATGCTCGGCATGGTTCAGAGACCATTTATCCATTAGAGCACGATATTAGAACTGATTGAATTGTTACGAGGTGGGTAAATATGTCCGCATTTTTGTTTGTTGAGCAAATCTGATGTTGTTTCTGGTTTGTCGGAGTTGCTATTTTCTATTGCTTCGGAGGGTTGCTCGTACGCTTAGTGAACGGGTTCATATTTGAACTTCCGTTGATTCAGATTTGATTCTGCTTCTAAGAAATACTTCGGCACATCGGCATTACGTATTTCAGAAGTCGATAGTTAATTAAATTGAATTCATTGTGGAGCCAATATGAATATGGAACCAAAAAACCTTTTTGGGTGGTTACTGGCGGGGGGGATTGTACTGTTACTGTGCGCCATTGCCGTTGCAGTGTCCTCCTACGGAGGCAGTCAGGGAAGTGATGCTCCCCTGTTTTTTGACAGCCTGTCGTACTTTTTGCTGTTTGTAGTCGCCTGTGCCCTAATCTGCTCGGCAAAGTTGTCCAGGCCAGGTGATCGTATTAAGGGGAACCGAGTGCTTCGGCACGATGGTGTTGCCCGTCTGACTCATTGGACCACAGCCATGGGGTGTTTGATTCTGCTTGCTACTGGTGTCGGCCTGGGCTTTCTTGAGTTTCCCCGTCTGGTGGTGAGTGCTGATGACACGGCTTTGATGTTTAACCTCCATTATATCGGTGCCCTGTATTTCCTGTTCGGATGTAGCCTGTGGGCCGCCAACCAACTGGTTGACCCAGACCGTCTGCGCAGTCACCTTCCGGACGAGCCGCTGTGGGTTGAGATTAAGAAATCGGTGCTTCACTACGCCCACATGATGGGGTTAACGCCAACTGCGGTTCCCGCCCCCAAGTACCACCACTCGGGGCGCTTGGCGGGTCTGGTGATTATCGGGGCTTCCTTTGTGGTTATTGTCTCCGGGGGCGGCAAAATCGTTGCCCGGGGTTTGGAGTTAGACCTTCTGATTATCAAGGTGGTCAACCTCGGCCATGATTGGGCGGCTCTGCTCTTGCTCCTGCTTATTCCGATACACGCTTTCCTGGGGGGTATTGCCCCCTGGGCCTGGAACACCCTGTCGGGGATGGTTACCGGATATGTGAGTGCGGATTACGCCAGGCATCACCATGGCCTTTGGTTTCGGCAACTGGAGCAGAAACAGCAAAGGGAGAGACAACAATGACAGCTAGGGACACGACTTCCGGGATGGACAGCGGCCGGCGCCATTTCCTCACTGCCTTGGGCAGTGTTGGTATGCTGATTGGACTCAGCGGCAACGCCTATGTATTGCGTGATGAAAAGATCTATATAAAGAGCGCCGGCGGTGCCTTGGTGGTCGATTTGAAGAAATGCATGGGGTGCGGCACCTGCATGACCACCTGCTCACTGACCCATCATGGCAAGGCCTCAATGTCGCTGGCCAGGATTCAGATTCAACAAGATTCGTTCACCCCCTTCCCAGATGATATCCAGATGGCTACCTGTCATCAGTGTGAGGATGCCCCCTGTGTCGGCGCCTGCCCGGTCAACGCCAACACGGCCAATGAGGAGTTCGGGTTTGTGCGAGACATCGATCCGAACCGGTGCATCGGTTGTATGCAGTGCATCGAGGCCTGCCCCTATACCCCTAAGCGCGTGCAGTGGAACGCGGAAACCCGAAGTGCCCAAAAATGCGATCTCTGCGTTAACACCCCCTTTATGAGCGAGGAGGGTGGGCCTGAGGGGGTTCGTGCTTGTCAACGGGTGTGCCCGGTGGCGGCCATTGACTTTGTCACCGAGCTGCCGCCGGCCAGTGCTCCCGATGACGCCTATGTCGTCAATCTACGTAATGAAAGCTGGGCTCTCACCGGCAAGACCATCGAGGATTAAGCGCAATGAAGATGAAAGGCTTTGCTGGAAAGATTCTGCATGTCGATTTGAACAATCTGACCACTTCGGTTATCCCGACCGCCAAGTATCAACGCTGGGGCGGTGGTCATGGCTTAGGGGCCGCGCTGTTTTGGGATCTGTGCCAGGAGGTGGAGTCGATCTCCGATGGGCGAGACCCGCGTAATGTGGTGACACTGGCCGCATCACCCTTCTCCGGAACTAATGTGCCCTCTGCCGGAGGGCGCTGCGAAGTGACCGGCATAGGCACCGGCCTGAAACCCAAGAACTGGTTTACCCGCTCAAACTTCGGCGGCCAGTTCAGCGCCATGCTGAAACACGCCGGCTGGGATGCGGTGACGGTGACCGGTGCGGCTCCCTATCCGGTGTATCTGGATATCCGCAATGACAAGGTGGTTATCCGCGATGCCGCCGGGGTGTGGGGAAAGGACACCTACGACACCCAGAGGATCATCCAGCAGGAGGTGGCCAATGTCGAGGCCACCGCTGGCTGGAATGCGCAGCTCGATAACAACGAGATCGGCCGAACCACTCAGAAGGCGGCCGTCGTCTCCATTGGCCCGGCGGGAGAGAACCAATCGGTGTTGGCTTCCCTGGTTCACGGCGCTGGCCACGGTTCCGGGCAGTGTGGTTTTGGTGCGGTATTGGGCTCAAAGAACCTTAAGGCGATCAGTGTCATTGGCACCGGAAGCGTCGATATTGCCGACCCCTTGGCATTGGTCAATGCCCGTTTCAAGACCCGGGAACTCTATGCCAACGACGCGGATAATGTCACCGTCCTTGGGACGCCCAGCAATCCCGATGCGGCCAATGTCCATCTCAATACAGAGGTGGGGGCCCACGCTTTGGGCAGCGCCTCGCGAGCGCTCCTGTTTGCTCCAATAAACAGCAACCACCGCAGCATCGGCTGTCACGGCTGCATCAATGGGTGTAAGCAGCGTCGAGATGGCTATGGCAACGAGTCCCACTGCCAGACGACGGTGTGGTACTTGGCGCCCGCGCTCCTGGCTGCTCGTGGCGAGGCGGCACTGAAGATGACCCTGTTCGATGACCGTAAAGATATCACCGAGACCATGATGTATGCGGCGGAAACCATTCAGCGGCTGGGCATCAACTCCTACCCGCTGACGGACGGGTGTCTATGGTTGGGAACTCTGGCCCAGTACGGGGTGATCGGTCCCGACAAGCCGATCAACTCCAATTTGCCCTGGCACAAGTTTGGCACCATGGAGTTCTGCAGGGCGTTTTGCGAAGCCATCGCCTTCAAGACCGATATTGGGGAGCTGCTGGCTGAGGGGTTTGTCGAGGCCGCCAGGGCCGTTGGACGGGAGCAGGACCTGAAAGAGGGAAAGATTCTGCAATACCCCTACTGGGGCATTCCCGAGCATGGTTATGACCCGCGGGCGGAGTTGACCTGGGGTTACGCCACCCTGATGGACAGCCGCGACATCAACGACCACGGCTATAACTGGATCTTCTGGAACGTCAATTATGAGATCGCCGCGGGCATCGAGCATCCGGTCGATGCGGAAACCATGGCCAGGTGCTACACCGAGAAGATGATTCCCTATGCCCATGATCTGCCCCTGGCACTGGATTTTTCAGAGAAGAATATGTACTCGGAGAATATTGCCAGGGCGGTGCAGTGGCAGATGCACTACAACCGCTTTTACAAGAACTCGTTGTTGATGTGTGATTTCCGCTGGCCTGACTGCTGCAACCTGAATCGTCCCGATTTCAGGGGGGCGACTGCCGATTCCGAAGTGGGTGAGCAGGTGTACTGGAGGGCTGTTACCGGTGAGGCGATTACCTTCGAGGAGGGAATTCGCCGAGGGCGTCAGGTTTACAACCTCGACAACGCCATATGGACCCTGCAGGGGCGGCATCGCGACCTGGTGAAATTCGAAGACTACATCTACGACAAGAAATATGATCACTCTAAGCTTGGCAGTTACTGCTGGCCGTCAACCAATGACGATGGTCAGTGGGCTTTCAGAGACACGGTAGGACGCCAATTGGATCGCCAGGGGGTGGAGCATTGGAAGGATCATTATTATCGGCTTGAGGGTTGGGATCTGAATACCGGCTGGCCGACCCGGGCGACGCTGGAGCAGCTGGATATGGGGTTTGTGGCGGACCGCCTCGCCCAGGCTGGCAAGCTGGGTCGGGAGGGAGGTGTTCAATGAACCCTGTTACAGGAGCCCAGGCTAAACATTATTTGCGTCAAGTTAAGTTTGAAGAGGCGATGATGGCCGCCATTATAGTTCGCCCAAGGGGGATGGCCCCGATGATAGTGAATTCAGTCGAATCGTTGTACATCTTGTTTGAACCAAATAGTAAATCGGTTCCCGGGGTGGATTTTAATGAGCTTGAGCGATGGCTGTCGGATATCGTAGGAGATACAGAATTGGCTGATGCAGTTCACTATGATTCTGACAAGGGCACGTTTTTTGAACATTGTGTAAAAGTGTATCGCAAATTGGATATAAGGCTTCGCCAATATGCCTCTGCCATGAATATCCCCGTGCCTGAGAAAGAATCCAGGCAGGTGGTTAACCCAACTTTCACCCTGTATAAAAACTACGCAAATCATATCTGATAGATATTAATTGGTAAGTAACCCTGACTTCAGGGTTACTTACCCATCTGTGGATGAAACTAGAGATTAGTCAAAATGTATAAAATAATTAATATTGCCTTGATATTTATTTTCTTTGTTTCTACTGGGGTTTCTTCAAAAGAACTTCACAGCAAGGATCCGCGCAACTCGACCTCCAAGGTGGGGGCTGAGGTTGATGAGAAGGGAGAGTTGAAATTCCTTTTGGGAGGGGGCAGTATCAACTGGTACGAGGGAAGCGACAATCAGTTCGTCTTCCTGGCAGAGTACAAGATAGACTCGAGCGACGGCCGCTTCCGTTTTGCCAACTTCGACAGCCGCTTTGGTGGCTTGTACGGCGATTTCATCTATACCGATGATACCTCTTTGATGAGTACTGTCGGCTATATACTTCCCATTGATGCCAATAATGATAAAACACAATTCTTCCCAAGCCTGAACTACAGCTATCTTGATTTTAACAAAAGCAACCCAATTCGCTCTTTAGTGCCGGACGAGTTTGGTGGAGGTAATCATAGTCAGCTTTATAGTTTAAATCTGTATATTCTCCATCCTTGGAATGAAACCCACTTTACCTTTATTGAGATGTTCGGTGGTCGATCATTTTCTGGGGTGGAGATCGAGATGTATGATGTGTGTTGGACCCAGGGAATGAATAGCAGCATCTTAGGCAAGCCCGCATTCGTATATTTCAAGGGGCAGTATTCACGCACCGAGGTGTTTGGAAGTTTTGCTCCTTCCGGATCCGATAATAACGATGATGCGAAATTCAGTTTTGGGGTGGAGTTAAAGTTTTAGTCCTAGCCTGAGTGGTAACCCCCCCTGCGACGAAGAGGGGTATCAATAAATCATTTAATCCTCGGCTGTGGAAATTAAAGGCTTCCACAGCCGAAGGGGAGCCGTGGTTAAGCGTACAGGCCCAGGTTTTCCTTGGCGAAGGCTTCGAACTCGGTGCAGCCGCCCACGTGTTCCTGATCGATGAAGATTTGAGGGACGGTTGCAACGGGGGCGCCCACGGTCTTTTCCAGATCCTGCTTGCTGATCCCTTCGGCATGCATATCCACGTAGCGGAACTTAAAGTCCTCACGGGATTCGGTCAGGGTCTCGGCGATCTGCTTGGCGCGAACACAGTATGGGCAGCCGGGACGGCCAAAGATAACTACAAACATGGGACTCTCCTTTAAAACGATGGAGTATTTATACCACAGACGTCGGATTCTTCTAAATGGGGCAGGATCTCAGCCTAAGGATATTTTTCTTTATATTATAAGTGTTTATATTATGTTAATCGGTATGCCTAATAGGCACTATCGGCTTTTCTGTATCGCCCCTGGTAATCAAACAGGGTTTCGATCACCTTCCAGCCATACTTCTCTTTGCGGGCAATGACGAAATCCGGGTGGCGGAACAGGGGGGCGGCGGCGACGACGGCTTCGGCATCAGGCAGCCGCAAAGGGGTGCCTGGGGACTTTAGGTGCATTCGGGCGAAGTGATGGTAGAAAGCGCCTTTCTGACCCGCGGTGGTAAAGCCAAAGATCTGATGCACCTCCACACCATCTTCGTCATGCCAGGTGATTTTGATGCCCGCCTGGCCGGATTTCAGGGTGTGGGGGGTCAGGGAGAGGCCTGCGCAGCGCAGCACCAGGTAATCCTTGAGTTTAAGCACCTCTTTAAGGCGTTTGTCCGGGTCCACCAGGGCCTTGTCACAGGCCTGGCAGTGGCGGGCAGCGATGTCGTTCTCTGCCATGCAGTCGGGACACTCCTTGAAGCGGAACCGAAAATCACACTGCTGCTGTTCCTCATCCAGCCCTTGGCACCGGCGCCCGTAATGCTCCAATAGCAGGCCATTTTCATCGTGTTTGCCCCAGAAGTGGTTTTTGTGGCCGCACTTGGGGCAGGGCACTATGGCCACCTGGGCATCGGCTTTTGGCTTGGGCTCGCCCACTTCAGGGGAGAACAGCGAGTAGCCATTGCCGGCGAAGTCCAGTACCAGGCACTCCTCCTTGCCCTCGGCGAGACGCAGACCCCGCCCCACCATCTGCTGATAGAGGGCCACGGAGTCGGTACGGCGCAAGATGGCGATGAGATCGATATGGGGGGCATCAAATCCTGTGGTCAGCACAGACACATTCACCAGATACTTGAGCTTTCGGGCCTTGAAAGCCTGAATGATGGTCTCCCGCTGAGACGCCGGCGTCTCCCCGGTGATCAGGGCTGATTCTCCTTGGGGCAGTTTCGATACCACCTCCTGGCCATGACGCACCGTGGCGGCAAACACCAGCACCCCCTGGTGGTGTTTCCCCAGCTTACTGAGCTGGTCGCAGATCAACGAGGTGGCGCGCCCCTGGTTGATCAGCATGGTGTCTGCCTGTGCGTCGTCGGCAGGCAGTAACAGGGACGCCACGGCGCCGTCGATGACCCGGGCGGGCGTCAGGTAGCCCTGCTTGATCAATTGGCCGATGGGCAGCTCGAACACACAGGTTTCGAAAGGCTTGGGCTCTGTGCTTCTCAGGGTGCCATTGATGTGCTTCTGATAGACCCAGCCGCCGTCGAGCCGATAGGGGGTCGCGGTCAGCCCAAGGAGTTTTACCTTCGGGTTGGCCTTCTGCAGAGCCTGAATCACCCGGCTGTACTGGCTTTCTCCCTTGAGGCTGACCCGGTGACACTCGTCGATGATCGCCATGGAGAAGGATTGGTCCATCGCCTGATCTGAAGCGGCCAGGGACTGGATGGAGGCGAACACCACCTTGCCGCTGGCCTGCTTCTGGCCCAGACCGGCGGAGTAGATGTCTGCCTGATGTCCCATGGCGGCGAGCTTACTGTGGTTCTGTTCCACCAGTTCCTGAACATGGGTGAGCACCAGCACTCTTCCTTTGGCCAGTCGGGCCAGTTCGGCGATGATGACGCTTTTTCCCGCGCCAGTGGGCAGAGCCAGCAGGGCAGGGGATGGGTGTTGCCTGAAGTGTTGGACGACGGCCTTGACCGCATCCTGTTGATAGGGACGAAGCTGCATGGGGATAGTAATGGCTGAGAGTATGGGCATCCTAGCCCGGTGACGGCCTGTGCTCAAGCCGACTTCTGGATGGGGGATCCGTAAATTGACCCACTTATGGGTTAACTGGAGTGAGATCGCACTTTTAGTGAGTTGCGTTCGAAAGTGGTTCGCTCACGGTTTTGGTTGCCCTATGATGCTATGGCTCTCAAAATGTGACCGCATTGGTCAAATGCCGGCCAAGGGAAGTGGGATAATTACATTAATTTGAGGGCTGGCTTACATTGTTTGTTGTGGGCTTGTGTGGTGCCCCGGACTTTTTGCTTGGTGGATCACGATTTTTCATTAGCATGGGGTAAGCGATTTTATTCCGGGGGGGCGGCATCTGTGCAAAAGTTTCAATGGCTGAACCGCTGGTTGGGTGCAGACTCACTGACAAAGCGGCACAGCTACCTGCTGTTATCCGCCTGCTTTATTCTCTTCGGGGCTGCGGTCGCCCTGCTCTCCTCCTTTATCCATTATCGCATGCAGTCCACCAGCATCGAGGCCTCCATTCACCAGAGGTACAATCAGCTTAGGGAACAGAAGCTGGAGATGCTGCAGGGGCGTGTTCAGGAGCTGAACGGACTGGTTCTTGCCCTGGCTGAAAACCCGTTGATGACCGAGTATCTGGTGGCCCCTACACCGGAACGCCTGGAGGCGTTGCAGTACCTGTTCAGCCTGGTGGCTCGTTCTCACGGGGAGCTGATGCAGGTGCGTTACCTCGATCGTTCCGGCATGGAGCGGGTGCGGGTGGACCGGGCCCGGGGGGGCGGTGAGCCTCAGGTGGTGACTGACGCCCTACTGCAGGACAAAAGCCACAGATACTACTTTAAAGAGACTCAGGATCTGGCTGCCCAGCAGTTCTGGCACTCCCGGCTGGATCTGAATCGTGAGCGTGGACAGCTTGAGCGCCCCATCCGCCCGACCCTGAGGGTGGCCACACCGGTCTACCTGGGCAATTACTTTGCTGGCATCGTCATTCTCAATACCGAGGCTCAGGCGACCCTGGACTCCCTGAGCCGGGCTCCGGAGTTTGATCTGTACCTGGTGGATGGGGATGGTGAGGTGCTGGTCAACCCCAACCCCAAGCTCTCCTGGAGCCGGTACCTGGACAACAGGCCCTCCATCAGGGAGCTGCTCCCGGAACGCTGGGAGAGCGCCGAAGGGCTGTACCGGTTCAGCATCAATTCTCTGATTCAGAACGGGGAGTCACTGGAGCTGGTGGTGGTCCCCAGAGAGGACGCCCTCAGCGAGCTGATGCACGCCAATACCCTGGCGGCAATGCTGATCGCAGCCAGCGTGATTCTTCTCTCATTCCCCCTGGCCTGGCTGGCGGCGGTGATTCCGGCGGGGTTGCAGCAGCGGCTGCAGGATGCCCTGGCAAAACTGCGCAGCAGCAGAGAAACCCTGGATACCCACGTGATCTCCAGCAGTACAGACCACGAGGGGCGCATTACCCATGTGAGCGGAGCCCTGTGCCAGGTCTCCGGCTACAAACCCTGGGAGCTGCTTGGGCGAACCCATGAACGGCTTCGCCACCCTGACGCCCCCCAGAGCCTGTATGACGAGATCCACTCTGTGGTCAGCCGGGGTAGCAGCTGGCGCGGTGAACTGATGCAGCTCAGCCGACAGGGAGAGACCTACTGGGTTAATACGGTGATCACCCCGGATCTGGATAAGGAGGGGGAGGTGGCCGGTTACACCGAGGTGTCTGTGGATGTGACCGATCGCAAGGCCCTGGAGAAGATGTCGGTCACCGATGACCTCACCAATGTGGCCAACCGTCGTCGCCTGGATCAACTGCTGGAGGAGGAGATGGAGCGTTACCTGAGGTATCGTCAGTTCTTCTCGGTGATCCTGCTGGATCTGGACAGGTTTAAGGCGATCAACGACACCGAGGGGCACCAGGCAGGCGATGCGGTACTGTCTCAGGTGGCCCAGTGCCTTAAGGATAATCTGCGTAAGGTGGATCATCTGGGGCGCTGGGGCGGCGAGGAGTTTCTGGTGATCTGCTCTGGCACCGAGGAGTCTGGAGCGGCTCAGCTGGCCGAAAAACTCAGGGTTAAGGTTGCCGAGCTTCCCCAGCCCGTAGGGCGTAGCGTGACCGTGAGTCTGGGCGTCGCCCAGGCGAGGCCGGGAGAGAAACTCAATCAGCTGATCAGCCGCGTGGATGCGGCGCTTTACCGCTCCAAGCACGGAGGGCGCAACAGGGTGACCCGTTCCCAGGGACAGTTTGAAGAGGATTCTCAGACTCTGGGATAAGTGTCCTATCTCACAGACTTCCTGGGACTAAACCGCTAAGGTGAAGCGGTTTTTTCTCGGGAGGCAGATGTGACCAATCTGATTATCGGCATCGTCGCTGTGGCGGCGTTGGTGATCCTATTTTTAAAGTTCAGGCCCAAACCCCAGCCGACCCCTGTGGTGGTAGTGCCTGACAAGGCGAGCAAGCGGGACAGGCCTTGCCCCAGGTGTCAGTACACCCTGGGCTATAAGCCTGCGCCCTGCAGAAAGTGCCGCATCTACCCCCAGCCCGATCAGGCCTGATCAGCTCAGCGCCCCTGTCAGGCCCACCAGGGCAAACCCGGCCACCAGGGCAACCACTGCACAGTCATGGGCCCGGGACGGATGTCGCTGCCGGGGGTGATCAGTCGCCCTATGAGTGCGGCGACCAGCAGCAGCCCTATCTGGGTGATCAGCGAGGGAAACAGCAGCAGGGTACTGGCGCTGAGGATGCAGAGCCAGCGGTGCAATGCCCCCCGGCAGAAGCTGGTAAACATCCCCAGTACCGCGTCGGCCACCACCACCACTGCCAGCAGTTTGAGCCCGTGGATGATCCCCTGAGCCCACGCCTGATGGAGGTAACTGAGGCTGAACGAGGCCAGAAGTATCATCAGGATCACCGAGGGCAGGGTAAAGCCGATGAAGGCGGCAATGGCGCCGCCGAGGCCGCCACGTTTGTGCCCCAGGGCAAAACCCAACTGGCTGGAGCCTGAGCCTGGCAGGAACTGGGTGAGGGCGATAAGCCGGGCAAACTCCTCGTCGCTTACCCAGCCTCTCTGCTGTACCAAGGCGCGGCGAAAGTAACCAATGTGGGCCGCAGGGCCGCCAAAGCTGACGCATCCCAGCATCAAAAATGTTTTAAAATATCGAACATAGTGATTTCAGCTTGGAAAGGCTGGTCTGTTGTTACGCCATCTCTGTGACACTTCGGTGACAATGTGCAGAGTTTTACTTATTTCCCAGGATAAAAAAGACCCCGCCAGGCGGGGTCGGAAGGTCACAAAACAGAGAGTGTAACGGGCTTAGCCCTCGCTGCGGTTGAGACGGGTCTCGATCAGGTCGTCGATCACCGTTGGATCCGCCAGGGTGGAGGCATCACCCAGGGCACCCACCTCATTGGCGGCGATTTTGCGCAGGAAGCGGCGCATGATCTTGCCGGAGCGGGTTTTTGGCAGGCCGGGAGCCCATTGAATCAGGTCCGGGGTGGCCAGGGCACCAATCTCTGAACGAACCCACTGACGTAGAGTTTGTCGCAGGGCTTCGGTCTCCTCGGTACCCTTGGTCAGGGTGACGTAGGCGTAGATCCCCTGGCCCTTGATGTCGTGGGGATAACCCACCACCGCGGCTTCAGCCACCTCAGGGTGTGCCACCAGGGCACTTTCAATCTCGGCGGTACCCAATCGGTGACCGGACACATTAATCACGTCGTCCACACGGCCGGTGATCCAGTAGTAGCCATCCTCGTCGCGACGGGCACCGTCACCGGTGAAGTACATGCCACGGAAGGTCTTGAAGTAGGTGAGCACAAAGCGGTCGTGATCACCGTAGACGCTGCGCATCTGACCAGGCCAGGAGTCCAGCAGCACCAGGTTGCCTTCGCCGGGGCCGTCGATCAGGTTGCCCATGTTGTCCACCAGGGCAGGTTGCACACCGAAGAAGGGGCGGGTGGCACTGCCGGGCTTCAGATCCGTGGCGCCGGGCAGCGGGGTAATCAGAATGCCGCCGGTTTCGGTCTGCCACCAGGTGTCGACAATGGGGTTGCGCTCTTTGCCGATGACGTCGTAGTACCAGCGCCAGGCTTCCGGATTGATGGGCTCGCCCACAGAACCAAGGATGCGCAGGCTGCTGCCGTCGAAATCGCTGAAGTGCTCCTCTCCCTCGGCCATCAGGGCCCGGATCAGGGTGGGGGCGGTATAGCAGATGTTCACCTTGTGACGATCGATGATCTCCCCCATCCGTTTGGGCGTGGGCCAGTTGGGCACCCCTTCGTGCATCAGCAGGGTGGCGCCATTGGCCAGGGGACCGTAGACCATGTAGGAGTGGCCGGTGATCCAGCCCACGTCGGCGGTACACCAGTAGATCTCGCCGTCACGGTAGTCGAAGACATACTCGTGGGTCATGGAGGCGTACACCATGTAGCCACCCGTGGTGTGCAGCACCCCTTTGGGGGTGCCGGTGGAGCCGGAGGTGTAGAGGATAAACAGGGGATCCTCGGCATTCATCTCCGCGGCTTCGCAGTAGGGGGAACTGACGGACATCAGGTCGTGCCACCAGATGTCGCGGTTCTCCTGCCACTGAATCTCGCCACCGGTGCGCTGCAGGACGATAACCCGCTCAACCGTGGTGACGTCCGGATTTTCCAGGGCGGCGTCGACATTGCCCTTCAGGGGAATGATGCGGCCGCCACGGACGCCCTGGTCGGCGGTGATCACCACCTTGGACTTGCCGTCGATGATGCGGCTGGCGATGGAGTCGGGTGAAAAGCCCCCGAAGATCACCGAGTGGATGGCGCCGATGCGGGCACAGGCCAGCATGGCTACCGCGGCTTCGGGCACCATGGGCATGTAGATGGTCACCACATCGCCTCGCTGGACGCCCTGACCGCGCAGGGCATTGGCAAAGGCACACACCTTCTCATGCAGTTGGCGGTAGGTGAGCGTCAACTGGTCCTTGTCGTCGTCCCCCTCCCAGATGATGGCGGGCTGGTCGCCGCGGGTTTCCAGGTGGCGGTCCAAGCAGTTGTAGGAAGCGTTCAGGGTGCCGTCATAGAACCACTTGATGTAGAGGTTGTGGTCATCGAAGGAGACCTTGCGGATCTTGGTGTAGTCCTTGAACCAGGTAATGCGCTGGCCATGCTCTCGCCAGAACCCTTCAGGGTTTACCACGGACTCCTGGTACATGCGACGATACTGTTCGTCATTGAGTTTCGCCGAGGCGGCGAGTTCGGCATTCACCGGATAGAGAGACTGCGTGCTCATCGAGGAATCCTTCTCTTTATTCAAAATGATGTCTACCCGATAGAGTCTTGCAACTCACCACGGGAGCAACCATTAGACATTGGTCTAGCGTGCTTTTAACCATAGCAGTGGCTGGCCGGCGCCGGGGTGAGCCACTGGTGTCAATAAGCGTCTTCACCCTAGATGTCCAAATAAAAACTTAAATAAATACAGTGGTTTAATTGGTGTTGGCTCGGTTGGCTCATCAATGACGAATCCGGTGGCTGTTTGGGGCCAATCAGGACCGACCACTTCGGTGGTGCTGTGGTGCCGGTGTCGGCAGGCCCTCCGGTGTTCCGGGGATCTTCATCAGGGTTCTGTTTCAGGGGAAATGGTTTGAGTCCCATGGCAAGGGAAAATTGTGATTTCATCTGGGTTGCTGGCATCATAAGGGCATAATTACTAAACAGTTACGCCTATGTCACCCACGCTGCTTATCGGGGTTGCCGCCCTCTGTTACCTGAGTCTGCTTTTCCTGATCGCCTGGGCAGGGGATCGCTACATTCGTCAGATCCCCAGTCGGGTGAAGCGCTGGGTCTATGGCCTCTCCCTGGCGGTCTACTGTTCCAGCTGGAGCTTCCTGGGCACCGTGGGTCAGGCCACCACGGATCCCTGGGGTTTTATTCCCATCTATATCGGCCCCATCCTGCTGTTTACCGTGGGCTTTGGGGTGATACGCAAGCTGGTGACCGTCTCCAAGCAGCAGAACATCACCTCGGTGGCGGATTTTATCGCTGCCCGCTACGGCAAATCCCAGTTGCTGGCAGCTCTGGTGACCCTGATTGCGGTGTTTGGCGCCATGCCCTACATCGCCCTGCAACTCAAGGCCATGGTGATCAGCTTCAGCCTGTTTCAGCCCAGGACCACCGCCCTGGAGGGGGACATTCTGGCACTGCTGATCTCCGCCTGTCTGGCGGTGTTTTCCATCCTGTTTGGCACCAGGAAACTGGATGCCACCGAGCACAATCCGGGCCTGATGCTGGCCATCGCCTTCGAATCCCTGGTGAAGCTGGCGGCCTTTGTCGGTGTGGGGCTGCTGGTGGTGTTTGGCCTGTTTGACGGCCTCGGTGACCTTATCGCCCAGTCCAGGGCACAAGGGGTGATCAGCGGCGACAGCCATGCGTTGCAGTTGGAGAAGCTGATGCCGGAAACCCTGCTCTCCATGGCGGCGTTTCTCTGTTTGCCGAGGATGTTTCATGTGATGGTGGTGGAGTGCGACCACCCCAGGGCAGTGGAGAAGACCCGCTGGCTCTTCCCTCTCTACCTGTTGGTGTTTGGCATCTTTGTGGTGCCTCTGGCCCTGGCGGGGACCCTGCTGCTGCCCGCCAGTGTGGCACCGGACACCATGGTGATCAGCCTGCCCCTGGCCACCGGCCACTTCTGGACCTCGGTGATCGCCCTGCTGGGCACCATCTCTGCCGCCACCGGCATGGTGATCGTGGCGGTGGTGACCATCTCCATCATGGTGTCCAACGAGTGGTTGGTGCCCCTGTTGTTGCGTTCCGGCAAGATCCGCAGCCAGAACTTTTCCCAGTTCTCCAGCCTGCTGCTCAATGCCCGCCGCATCACCATTATCCTGCTGGTGCTGGCGGGACTGGTGGCCTATCAGACCATCACCTCCCAGGAGTCCCTGGCCAGACTGGGAATGCTGGCTTTCGGTGCCTTTGCCCAGCTGGCGCCCGGCCTCATTGGCGGCCTCTATTGGAAGGGAGGAAACCGCAGTGGTGTGCTCAGCGGCCTGGCTGTGGGCTTTATCCTGTGGTTCTCCGTGGTGCTGCAGCCTGAACTGGCCCACCAATCCAGCCTGTTCGGGGTGAATCAGGGGGTGGTGGATCTCTTCCTGGCTCTGTTGGCCAACGCCCTGTTCTATGTTGTCGGCTCCCTGGTGTTCCGTGCCGGGGTGGCGGAGCGGATTCAGACCAGTGCCTTTGTGCAGCTGCCGGAGGAGCGCCGGGTCAGCACTAAGCTGCTGGGAGTGGTTACCCAGCATGACCTTCTGCTGCTGGCCTCCCGCTTTGTCGGTCCTACCCGGGCCTATCAGAGTTTTTCTGAATTCAGCCCCGGATCGGTGGACTCCCGCTCCTGGGGTCGCAGTGCCCCGGTGGAGTTGATTGCCCATACCGAGCGTCTGCTTTCCAGTGTATTGGGGGCATCCTCTGCGGACCTGGTGATGGACTCGGTGCTGCGGGGGCGGGATCTGGCACTGGACGAGGTGTTCTCCCTGATGGATGAGGCCTCCGCTAAGATTTTGCTGTCACAGGATATGCTTCGGGGGGCCATCGAGCATGCCTACGAGGGGATGAGTGTGGTGGATCAGGAGCTTAAGCTGGTGGCCTGGAACAACCGCTATCAGGAGTTGTACCACTACCCCGATGGTTTCCTGCAACTGGGAATGCCGGTGGAGCAGATCATCCGCTTCAATGCCGAGCGCGGTTACTGCGGACCGGGAGAGATTGAGGACCATGTGGCCCGGCGGGTCTACTTTATGCGTCAGGGCAGCGCCCACAGCTCCGAGCGGCGCCGGGAGGATGGTCGGGTGATCAGCGTCCGCGGTAACCCCATGCCTGGAGGCGGTTTTGTGATGACCTTTACCGACATCACCGAGTTCCGTCAGCAGGAGACGATGCTGCAGAACATCAACGCCACCCTGGAAGCCAGGGTGGAGGAGCGCACCCGAGAACTGGAAGCTCTGAACCAGAAGCTGGTGGTGGCCAAAGAGGCGGAGGAGGAAGCCAACCAGAGTAAGAGCCGATTCCTGGCGGCCATCGGTCATGACCTGATGCAGCCTCTGAATGCCGCCAGACTGTTCACCGCGGCACTGGCCCAGCATCAGAAGCTGGATAAGGAGCTGACCGCCACGGTGGAGAACATCACCGGTTCTCTGCATACCGCCGGGGATCTGTTGGCGGATCTGCTGGACATCTCCAAGCTGGAGTCCGGTACCATGGAGGTCAACCGTGCCGACGTCAATGTGATGGATATCCTCGAGCCCCTGGTGACCGAGTTTTCCGTCCTGGCTCAGAGCAATGGTCAGCGCTTCAGTGCCCATCTGCGTTCGGCCACCATCAACACCGATCCCAACCTGATGCGCCGTATTGTCCAGAACTTCCTGACCAACGCCCTGAAATACGCGCCACGGGGGCGGGTGGTGATGGGAACCCGAATCCACAGCGGCCGCCTGGAGATCCAGGTGTGGGACAACGGTTGCGGCATTGCCGAAGACAAGTTGGATGAGATCTTCTATGAGTTCAAACAGCTGAATCTCCACGCCAGGGTCGGAGGCATCGGCCTGGGACTGGCCATTGTGGATCGCATCAGCAAGGTGCTGGGCCACCAGCTGCACCTGCGCTCCTCGCTGGGGGAGGGGTCCATGTTCTCGGTGTCTCTGCCCATTAGCGCCTCTCCCGTGCCGGCCAGGCCCAAACCCAAGGCCTTGCCTCAGTCTCCCTTGAAAGGGATCAAGGTGCTCTGCATCGATAACGAGGCCACCATCCTGGCGGGCCTGGCGACTCTGCTGCAGCGTTGGCAGTGTGATGTGGCTCTGGCAGAGAGCCTGGAGGATGCCCTGATAGAGATGGGGCTTCAGGGATTCAAGCCGGACGTGATGCTGGCGGATTACCATCTGGACGACAACCGAAATGGCCTGGATGCCATGGATGAGATTCGTCGGCGCTACGGTGAGCAGGTGCCCGGGGTGCTGATCACCGCCGATACCCGGGAAGAGCTTAAGCAGGAGGTGGCCCAACGAGGCTACAACTACATGGCCAAGATGGTGAAGCCCGCCGCCTTAAGGGCCATGGTCTCTTCACTGATTGCGAAAAAGGCGGGTGCAGACCATGATTAGAATTGTTCAGGCTGGGGTTCAACCCAATGAGTAAGATGGAAAACTTTGAGACGATCTGGCAACGGGCCGCCGAGCGCAAGGGCGGCGATGACGCCTTGAGGGCCCTGTTGCCTGCACCGGAAGCAACGACCTTACCCAGCGATGACAGGCTGCTGTCTGCCATGAGTGCCCAGATCTTCAAGTCGGGCTTTGTCTGGCGGGTGGTAGAGAACAAGTGGCCCGCCTTCGAGGAGGCGTTCTGGGGGTTTGCGCCCCTTAAACTGGTACTGATGTCGCCGGATCAACTGGACCAGCGAATGCAGAATCCGGCTCTGATCCGTCACGGTAAGAAGATGCAGGCGGTGCTGGACAACGCCCGCATGGTGGCTGAACTCGCCGAGGAGCATGGCAGTTTTGGTCAATGGCTCAGTCAGTGGCAGAGCCGGGAAGTGGTGACTCTCTGGGCTGAGCTGAAGAAGCGCGGTGCCCGCCTGGGAGGCAATACCGGCCCCTATTTCCTGAGGGCGGTGGGCATAGACACCTTCCTGATGACCGGGGATGTCACCTCCTATCTGCAGGCGCATCAGCTGATCGAGGGCGCTCCCACCAGTAAGCGGGCGCTCACTCAGGCCCAGGCCTGTTTTGACCAGTGGCAGCAGCAGAGTGGTCTGCCCCTGGCCAGCATCTCCCGGGTGATCTCCTGCTCTGTGGGGGACAACCGCCTGGGGGTGAGCCACTGACGATGGCCATTTGGTCTCGATCACGCCACTGAAGGAGAACGCTATGGAGTCTAAAACACCCTGGTATTTCTGGCTGGTGGCGGCTCTGGCGTTGCTGTGGAATGCGGGCGGTGCCCTGGATTACGTGATGACCCAGACCCGCAACGAGGAGTATATGGCTCAGTTCTCCGAGGCGCAGTTGGCGTTCTTCTACGGATTGCCGGCCTGGGTGGTGGCCTGCTGGGCGACGGCGGTGTGGGGGGGCGTGCTTGGTGCCCTGCTGCTGCTGTTGCGCCGTGAGGTGGCGGTGCAGGTCTTCCTGGTCTCCTTTATCGCCATGGTGGCCTCCATGGGACACAACTTTTTGCTGAGCAATGGCCTGGAGGTGATGGGCGCCCCCTTCTCCCTGGTATTCAGCGGAGCGATATTTGTTATCTCGCTGGGCCTGTATCTGTTTGCGCGCAGGATGACCCGAGCGGGCCTCCTGCGCTAGCCTGAGTTACCTTGTCGGTGTAACCAGTTCCCGAATCTGATCGGTGAGGGCATACATGTCAAAGTGCTTCCTGAACTGGTTGGAGGCGCGCAGGAAGAAGCCCAGGGGGTAGGCTTCCAGGGCGCGTTGCTCCACCTCTTGTGGCAGGCTCCAGGTGGGCAGTACCACAGCCTGTCCCGAGGCTTGAGGCACATCGCCAAGCAGGCTGGCGGATTCACTCTGCAGCCACTGACTCTCTTCATCGCTCTCCAGGCCACTCTCTTCGATGATTCTTCGGGCCAGACTCTGTTCAAGCATGGTGCTGAACACCACCTTGGAGATGGCGGTGTCATCTTCTGGGCATACCAGGCTCATCGGGTGCTCTACCAGGATGTCCCTTGCCATGGCTTTCTCCTCGGGCCAGGCAAACCCCAGGGTGAGATCAGACTCGTCGATGATAGCGGGCGTCATTACTGAGAAGCGTGAAATGGAGAGGTTGAGGCTGGCGGATTCGGAAATCACCCCGGCTATGGCACTGACCAGATCGTTACGAATGCCGTCACTGATGGCGATCTTCAAAAACTGCTGCTGATCCAACTTGGCAAACTCGCTCATCATCTCGTCCTGCAGGCGAATCGCCCTCTGGCTGTAGTGAAACACCAGTTGCCCCTCGCGGGTCAGTTTCAGCCCAGAGCTCTTCTCCAGCAGCCGTTTGCCGAAGTGTTCCTCGACCTTGCGTACATGTTGAGAGACCGCAGGTTGGGTCATAAACAGCGAGGCGGCAGCATCGCTGTAGCTGCCTTTGTCAGCGACACAGGCAAAGGTTTTCAGAAACTTGATATCGATAGAGCGATTCATCACAATCCCCAGTCAATGCATCCATTCTTATTCTAAGTAATTGATATATTTTATTATCTTGTCCTTGGGCCTCTCCCGTGCCCACAGGCCAAAAAATTTATCTTCTATTTTAGGTTCTTTTCATTTCGGTCGCCTTGTCCCATTACTGACCGAGATTGCTGAGTACTACGCCCAGACAACCGCCGATGGTGATGGCCGGCCCATAGGGCACACCTCTTTCCCTGGCCTTGGCGCGATTGGTGATCAGCATGGCGATGGCGATGGTCGCCCCCACCAGGGTGATCACCAACAGCACCCCGGGAAACAGCTCAGGATTGATTCCCAGGGAGTAAGCCGCCAGCAGCTTGGTGTCGCCGGCGCCTAAAATATTAAGCATCATTAACGCCATGCCGACAGCAACGATAATAATGGGCAGCAGTAACTGAATCCGTTCCCCGGGGCCTGTAAGAGCAATAATTGCGGTGAGCACCCCGGTAAAAACCACTGTTATATTTGAAATTTTTCTGTGTCTGATGTCGCTGTATATGACCACCAGACTCACTAGTGCAAGAATAATCAACAGCACTGGTCACCCCGCAGTTTTACCGTTTTATCTGTATGTTAACCGGAGTCGTTTCGACTGTATCAGACTTTATCATTTTTTTCTTATAAAAATATAAGGAGAAAAGGCTAGTGGCCCAATTCGGATCGCACATAGTATTGGTTCTGCAAAGCAATCAAGGCAATTGACGCCAAACAAATTATTCCTGGGGGAATCTTCATATGTTCGATTACATCAAGTCCAAATTCTACCTCTCTTTCGGTCAGTACATTAAAGATGAGCGTGGTGTAACCGCCGTAGAATACGCCATCATCGCTGTAGCAATGTCTGCCATCATCCTGGTCGTATTCAACGATGGCTCCCTGAAGACCGCCCTGACCAACGCTGTAGGCTCCATTCAGACCAACATGACTTCTGCGACTACTGCCAACTAATTGTCAGTCGCCAATTAATTGTCCACGGTGGAGTTTGTTATCGACGTCAATTAATTGCCAGTCGCCAAGGATTTGTCGGCGCCTAATTGCCCCGACAGTCTAAATCGATAATTAATCTTTTTAGTCTGTCGGCGGCCAGACTCAATACCGAATAAGAGCAAAAAGGAGGCTTGCCCTCCTTTTTTTATAGATGCTATGAGTAGATTATTCATTTTCGTCATTATCTTCGGCATCGTGCTGTTTTCTATCTTTTCTTTAGAAGAATTCCTGATTGCGCCACAGCCCGAAGTCGCAGCCGTAGAGAATAAGGTCAGAGAGGTCGAAGTGGCACGTCTTGTTCGGGACGTAAGTCGCTCTGAGTCCGTAGATAAAACCTCTCTGGAATTTATCTCCCTGAATGAAACTGCAGTAGTGAGCCAGAACATTACCCCTGCCAGAGAACTTAAACTCACCAAGGGAAGTGTTTTCGGCGGCGATTACAAGGCAGGAAGCTTTTTATTATCTGACATGGTGTCAAACCCTGGCGATACAGGGTATTTGATGCTGTCCATCGGCGACAAATATGTCCCCTATTTTTATTCTTCAGACGACAACCAGGCCATCGACACCATTCCAATTGCGGTAGGTGACCGGGTGAGTTTCGTGGCCACCACCGCCGCCACTCACAATATCAAAGAGGCAGGCTACGCCGAAATCACCGACATCACCAGCCGGGTGATTGTCGAGGATGCCAAGGTGATTCAGGTGCTCAGTGCGCCCCAGAACCAGCAGGACCAGGAGGAGACCGACAGCAGTCTGCTGATCGCCCTGACCGTGGAGCAGGTGCTGCAGCTGGAGATGGCCAGAAAGCTGGGGGACATCACCCTGGTACCTTCTCGTCTGACTGGCAACACCTTGTCGGTGAAGAGCAGTGACGTCATTGAGCGTCTCAGCGGTGTTCGGGAGCTTCGTGCCGGGGAGGCCCAATGATGATTATGCGAGTGACAGCCTGGCTGGTCGCCCTGCTGGTGACTGTGGTGATGACCCTGGTTCCCGCCACCGCCGCCACCTATAACCTGGATGAGGGCGGCGCTAAAACCCTGAGATCCAATAAGCCCATCGATACCGTGTTTATCTCCAATGCCAAGGTGGCGGATTACAAGGTGGTGGACAACCACAAGGTGGTGGTGTTTGGAGTCTCCCCTGGCCTCTCTACGGTGATTCTCTACGATCAGGAGGGCGGGGAGCTGGCCAACCACACCCTGGTGGTCAACCTCAATCCCAGAGTGCTGGAGCAACTGGTGGCAGCCCATTACCCCGATGAGAAGATCACCATCCGCAATGTGCTGGAGCAGGTGGTGCTGGAAGGCACGGTTTCCAGTGAGGCGGTGAAGCAATCGGTCTACGAGCTGGTAGGCGAGATGCTGACCAAGGAGGTTCAGGTCAATGAGATCGTGTTGAACGACACCAACGGCTATGAACTGGCGAACCTCGAATATGGCCGCACCAGCCTCTACCGTGGCGTCATCAACAACCTCAAGGTACTGACCACAGAGCAGATCAACGTCAAACTGACGGTGGCTGAAGTCTCCAGCGGCCTGCTGAGCCAGCTGGGTGTTCAGTACGGGTCCGAGGGCGCCGAAGCGGGGCAGTTCGTGGATTACCTGCTGGACTTCTCTGCCGAAGACATCATCTCCGTCATCTCTGCCAAGAAGGATGAAACCCTGGGGCAGGTGCTGGCCGAGCCCAACCTGTCGGTGATCTCCGGCGAGACCGCCAGCTTCCTGGTGGGCGGGGAGATCCCCATCGCCGTGCGCACCGATGACACCGTCTCCGTGACCTACAAGGAGTACGGCATCAAGCTCAACCTGGTGGCCAAGGTGATGGACAGCGACAACATCCGCCTCTCCCTGATGCCGGAAGTGAGCTCTATCGATGCTCAGAACACCTACGACAGCACCATTGCCAACATCCCGGCGCTGCGCACCCGTCGTGCTCACACCACAGTCCAACTGAAAGATGGCCAGAGCTTTGTACTGGCGGGTCTGCTCACCTCAGAGGAGCGGGAGCTGCTGTCACGGGTGCCACTGTTGGGCGACATTCCGGTGCTGGGCAGCCTGTTCAGTCATACCGAGTCTGATTACACCAAGACCGAGCTGATTATTGTGGCCACGGTCAACCTGGTGCAGCCCACCTCTCCTGAGCGAGTGCGGCTGCCAGTGATGCAACGGACCAGCGACCTGGAGCGGCTGCTGGGGATCGAGTTCAGCAACCCTCAGCAACCCGAACTGCAAGAGGTTCTGACCCAGGGAGGTTTCCGATGAAACAGCTTGTTTTCCTATTGGCAGTGGCGCTGTGTGGCTGCAGCGCCACCCAGGCCCCGGAACCCGCCAAAGTCATGGTTCGTCAGATGGAGACGCGGCTTGAGCTGGCGTCTGTCCGGTTGCCTGATGCAAATCGGCGCACTCAGGCGTTCATCAATGAGCTGAGTGAGCACTCTGACCACCTGAGCCTGCGCATTCAATATGGTCCAGGAGCCAAAGAGATGGCTAATGCACTGAAACTGACCGCCTATGGGTACGGCGTGTCGCCGGTTCGGGTCAATCTGGTGGCCCTTCCCGGCAATGCCAGGGACAAGCTGACCCTGGATGCCCGTTATCTGCTGATTCAGAACGACGATTGTGGTCGCCTCTCCATGGCCAACCGCGAGCAGTACAGCTTCGGCTGCACCCTGGAGTACAACCGCACTCTGACCCTGACCAACCCGCTGCCTGGAGGTGTTGAATGAACCTGAGCAGTATCTTTAAGAGCGGCGGTGCGGAGAAGAAGGAAGCCAGCCAGTGCCTGGATCTGGTGGTATCGCCAGATTCCGAATTGCGTGACCGTGTCATGGAGGGCTACGCCATCGAGGGCTTTGGTCAGCCCAAGGTGGAAAGCAGCCTGGAAGCCGTGCGTGACTGGGCCGAGAGCGAATATGGTGCCCGCACTCTGATCCTGGATCTGCGCTACGCCGACCCCGAGCAACTCAAAGGAGTTGTTGAGGCTCAAACCACCCAGCTGGATGTTCAGATCAGTGTGATCATCCTGGGAGAGTCCGATTCCATCAAGTTGAAAAACTGGGTAGAGGCTCAGGGGGCCCGTTATGTCCTCTGGGAGGGCAACGTCAACGCCCTGATTCACAACGTCGGCGACCTGCGTCGTCCCGGTCCCGCCACCGGCAGCTACAAAGCCAGAACCGCCAAGCGGATTCTGGTATTGGGCAGCAAAGGGGGCGTGGGCGTCAGCTGCGTCAGCAGTGCCCTGGTGCACCTGTTCTCCGCCAAGGCCGGCCTGCCCACCCTGCTGGTGGATCATGATAACGGCGCGGTGAGCAGTGATCTCTATCTTGGCATTGAGGGGTTGAAGATCCGCCAGAACAGTTCGGATCTGAGCCATAAGGAGATCGATGCCTCCATCGCCCGGACCTACCTCAACCGGGTCAATGACAGGGCGGACTGCCTGATGCTGGAGAGCGTCAACAACTGTGTTGGCTTCCACGCCCCCAATCTGCTGGAGCTCTCCCGCCAGTTGGCCCAAGACTACAACTTTATTATCGACTCGGTGCCCTCCACCCTGTTCGACGAGGTCAATGACCCGGGGTTTGCAGAGCGCTACCACCGCATCTACGTGGTGCTCGACCCGTCGGTCAGCTCGTTGCGTGCCTACAACCAGTTGAAGAGCAAGCTGGATAAGATCCCACATCGGGTGGTCATCAACCAGTCGCGCCCCAACGGCGACTACGCCCTCACCATGGCAGATGCCCTGGATAAGCTGAAGATGGAGTCCGCCATCTCCCTCGGTTACGAGGCGGGCCTGGAGAAGGGACTGATTCAGAAAGGGCACTCCTTCATAGAATCCAAGAAGCTGTTGCGCGGCCTGGCCACCATTGTGGATGAGCTGGCCGGTAAGCGCATCTATGGCGGCGGTCGACTGAGGTGGTTGTCCCGATGAGCATACTGAAGAAGATCTACATCGATCTCAGGGATGAGATCTTCGATGCCATTGACGCCGCCAGTATCGGCGATGTCAGCAAGGAGGAGCTGCAGGAGCAGTTGCGTCTTTCCGTGGATCTGCTGGTGGATCAGCGTCAGCTGCAGGTCACCAGCATCCAGCGTATGGAGTTGGTGCGTGCCCTGTTCGCCGAGCTCAAGGGGCTGGGACCTCTGCAGGCGCTGCTGGAAAACGACGACATCTCCGACATCATGATCAACGGCCCCAATGACATCTTTATCGAGATTGGCGGCAAGGTTGAGCGCTCCGAGATCCAGTTCGTCAACGAGAAGCAGCTGAACACCATTGCCAAGCGCATCGCCTCCAACGTAGGACGGCGCATCGATGAGGCCAAGCCTCTGTGTGACGCCCGCCTCGAAGATGGCAGCCGGGTCAACATCGTCATTCCGCCGCTGGCCATCGACGGCACCTCCATCTCCATCCGTAAGTTCAAACAGCAGAAGATCCAGATGGAGAACCTGGTGGAGTTTGGCGCCCTCTCCATGGAGATGGCCAAGCTGCTGACCATCGCGTCCCACTGTAAGTGCAATGTCCTGATCTCCGGCGGTACGGGGTCGGGAAAAACCACCTTGCTCAACGCCCTGTCTGCCTTTATTGGCGAGACCGAACGTATCGTCACCATCGAGGATGCGGCGGAGCTGCAGCTGCAGCAGCCCCATATTGTTCGCCTGGAAACCCGCCAGGCCAGTGTCGAGGGCACCGGCGCCGTGGATGCCCGGGAACTGGTGATCAACGCCCTGCGGATGCGTCCGGACAGGATCATCGTCGGTGAGTGTCGGGGCGGCGAGGCGTTTGAGATGCTGCAGGCGATGAACACAGGCCACGATGGATCCATGTCCACCCTGCACGCCAACAGTCCCAGAGACGCCATTGCCCGTGTGGAGAGCATGGTGATGATGGCCACCGCCAGCCTGCCCCTGGCGGCGATTCGCCGCGCCATTGTCAGCGCCGTGGACCTCATCGTTCAGGTGAAGCGTCTGCACGATGGCAGCCGAAAGGTGATGTACATCTCCGAGGTGGTGGGCCTGGAGGGAGACAACGTGGTGCTGGAGGACATCTTCCGCTTCGAGACCGGCATCGATGGCTTCTCCGGTAACCGCATCCGCGGCGACTTCCGCACCCCGGGCCTGTCCACCCGTTCGGTGATCTACGAGCGCGCACGTTTCTTCGGTCTGGAGCAGGAGCTTAAGGAGATCTTCTCATGATTCGCCTGGCCTTCCTCCTGGTGCTGTTCGGCCTGCTGTTCATCTGGTGGCGGGACAGAAAGCGCCACAACAAGATGGACAAGCTGATCGGCATGGAGCGGGAGCTGGAGGCCCAGGAGGTGGCGCGGATGGTGATTGACGCCAGCCGCTTTGATGCCAGCTTCAAAACCCGCATGAGGGCACACTGGAAAAGTCTGATCAAGCTGATGTCCCCCAAGCCCCAGGTAAAGTTGGCGCTCTATTTCTGCGCCTCCACCACCGGGCTCTATCTGCTCAACGAGATGCTGCTGCACCTGAGCCTGCCCATGCTGCTGGGGTGGGGATACCCCATCACCTTCGTGCTCTTTGTTCTGCAACTGCAGAGGATGCGTGAGCAGAGGTTTCAGGATGACTTTCCCGATGCCCTCAACATCCTGGCCGGGGCGCTGTCCGCGGGTCAGAGTGTGGTGCACGCCTTCGAGTATGTGGGGGAGCAGCTGGATAACGATGTGGGTCGGGAGTTCAAGCTGATGTCTGAGCGTCTGCTTATCGGAGAGGACCCTGATGATGTGCTTCAACGCAGCGGCACCACCTTCCCCTATGTGGAGTACTTCTTCTTTGTCTCCACCATCCGACTCAATCTGAGCCGGGGTGGTCAGCTCAAGGATGTGATCAACCGCATCAACCGGCTGATGTTTGATGCCCGGGCCCTTGACAAGAAAAAGAGCGCCCTGACCTCGGAGGCGCGGGCGTCGGCCAAGATCGTGGCGGCACTGCCTTTCATCTTCCTGTTGATCCTGAAGTACACCAGCCCGGAGAACTACAACTTCGTGATGTTTGAGGAGGGGGGCAAGCCCATCTTCTACTACGTGCTGATCAGTGAGTGCATCGGCTTCGCCTGCATCGCCTGGATTCTGCGGGGGGTGGACTCATGACCTACGTGCCTCCCTATGTATTTTACCTGGTGGCCCTGGTGTCCGCCTTGCTGCTGGCCTGGGTGGGTTCCCGAATCTGGGATCGTTTCGCCACCCGCTGGAATGTGAATGCCTTGCTGGGCACCGGCCAGGGAGAGAAGCCCCAGGGGCAGTGGGTGGATAAGGTAGTCAGCCCCTTCAGCTTTAACCAGAAGGAGATGGAGAAGAAGCTGGCCAGCGCCGGCATCTATCTGGAGTGGGTGGCACAGAGCTACTACTTCCTGAAGTTCATCCCCTTTGTGGTGGTGCTGGCGGTGGGGATCTTCCTGCTGATGCGCGGCTACGTGGACTCCACCAAGTTCATCCTGATGGTCAGTCTGAGTGCCGTGGCGTTTCTGGTGGTGCCGGACATCTACCTGGACATGAGGGCGAAGAAGCTGATCCGCAAGATCAGTGGCCGCCTGCCCTTCCTGCTGGATCTGATGAACGTCTGTGTGCATACCGGGATGACGGTGGAAGCGGCCCTGGATCATCTGGCCGGGGAACTGGTGATGGTGGATAAGCACCTGGCCCGGGTGGTTCGCATCACCGTGGAGCGTTCCAAGGTGGTGGGGATCGAAAAGGCGATCCATGAATTTTATGAACTGGTGCCTACCAGCGAGGCCCAGAGTTTTGTGATGACCATTGTCCAGAGTCTGCAGTACGGCTCCTCTGTGGGCCCCGTGCTCTCTGGTCTGGCATCGGATATTCGGGAGATCAACATGATGAACCTGGAGGAGAAGATCGGCAAGTTGGGGGCCAAGATGTCCATCCCGCTGATCCTCTTCATCATGGTGCCCATCGTGGTGTTGATTGCTGCTCCCGGCATTATGCGGATGTTGAGTTAGAGAGGATAATGACCATGACTAGAACCCTGAGCGCCACCCTGTTGGCAATGAGTCTGGTCGGGTGTGCCAGCCAGCCGGTTGATGATCCACTGGATACTCGCGAAACCCTGCTTCAGGCCGCCAACAACCAGCCTGGCCTGGTGGCCCACTACAAGGCCAACCTGCAGCAGAAGCCCGAATACAAGCTGGCCCTGATCAACGTCTATCTGGATCAGGGAGACATCCGTTCCGCCGAGCTGTACACCAGCCTGCTCTCGGAACAGGAGCGCAAACAGGCCCAGGTGAAACTGGCCCTGGCACGAATCGAGTGTCAGCAGCAGAACTGGCAGACCTGCGAACAAAAGTTGGAAGCGTACCGTCAGGCCGGTGGTGATACGGTGCAGTATCTGTTGAACCTGGGCCGGGCCAGTGCGGGCCAGGGGCGCTTTGACCAGGCCTTCGCCCAGTTTGAGGAAGCCCGTCGCCTGGGGGCTGAGGACCTGCTGGTGCAGAACAATCAGGCGGTGGTGCGGATGATGCAACAGCGCTACACCGATGCCATGGCGCTGCTCTATCCCCTCTATCTGAGTCACCCATCCGATGGCGGCATTCAGGCCAACCTGATTCTGGCGTCGATCCAGGCCGACCGGCCCGAGGTCGCCCTGGATGTGCTGCGTCAGCAGTTTGATGAGCAACAGGCTCAGCGCCGTCTGCGTGCGCTGGTTGGTGGCATGAAGCCCAAGCAGAAGAGCCAGGTGCTGTGGATGAAGGAGGATGTTCAGGAGTCTGTGGCCAGTCAGCCGGAGACTGCAGTTCAACCTCAGCCCGAAGTGGTTGCCAGCTCAGAGGCGCAGCCCATGAAAGCACCAGAGCCTCAAAACATCGAGAAAGATAAGTCGCAGTCCGCCGGGGACCTTCCCCCATCCCCCCCGGTGGTTGCGGCGCCCCCTGCCCAAGAGGTGGCCCAGTGCGTCATCGAACCGGCAGAGGACAAGCAGTTCTGCATCCAGGTGACCTCCTGGGATCGCCCCCTCAGCCAGAGGATGCGAAACGACTTTGCCAAGCGTTATGGCAGTTTGTTTGAGCACCATGCCGGTGACCGCTACCGCTACTGTGTCAGTGAATTCGACACCCTGAACGAGGCCAAGGCGTTCCTGCCACAGATCACCGAGTCCGGGGCCTATGTGGTCACCAGGACCAACTGTCATAAGCAGGTGGCCCCATGAAACGCCAGAGCGGGGTGATCGCCGTTGAAGCGGCTCTGGGACTGCCCCTGCTGATCCTGATGGTGCTGGCCTGGCTGGAGTTCTGCGTACTCACCTACGCCATGAGCGCCACCGATCATGCCCTGGCCACGGCGGTCAATGCCGCAAAGCGTCAGGGCAGCCTCAGCTCCACCACGGTGGCGGATTATGAGTATGCCCTGTTGCAGGCGCTCATCGAGAACGGGGTGACCTGGTGGATGAGCTCCGAGGAGTTGGCAGCCATGACCGCCGATGTCCTCTACTTCGACAGCATGGCGGACTACGCCTCCTGCAGCGCCGGTGGGGCAGACCTGCTCAGTTGTGCCAAGGCCCGTACAACCGGTCTCAATGCCCCGGTGGCGGTCTATTTGGTGGATTACAGCTACAAGCCGATGTTCAACATCTATCTGCCTGAGCTTAAGGTCCACCGAGAAGTGGCGGCAATCCAGGAGTATGAGCGCTGTAAATTCAAGTATTGGGATGGCTGCTGATGAAGAGAATCCAAGGGGTATTCACCGTCGAGCTGGCCCTGGTGCTGGTGGTGCTCTCCAGCTTCTTTGCCCTGCAGGTGAACTACATGATCGCCGTGGCCAAGAAGGGCGCCATGGACAGGGCGGCTTACTCCGCCGCAACCCTGATCGCCGAGCGTCGTCAGTTTTTCAATGATGAGGGCTATATCTGTGGTGTGAACGGCGGCGATGCCACCAAGTGCAACAAGCTGATGACCGAGATCCGGGATGTGGTAGAGGGGGCCATGGCCCGGGCGCTTTCCAGCTTTGACGGCAATGATATGGCCATCGTGGTGGAGGAGTACATTCCCGCGCCGCCGACGGCGGCCTACACGGTACGCACCCTGGGCGACGGCACCGGCTGCGATCTGGTCTCCATCAACAACACCGCCATGGATGCGCTTTCGCCCCTGACCTCCAAGAGTCGAAAGCTGCCTATCTATCAGGTGTCTCTCTGTTACAAGACCGAGTTTAATCTGTTGGGTGCGGTGGAGGGGGATCCCTTTAACATCGTGGCCAGCTCCATCTCCTTTGCGAGGTTCTGATGATGCGAACGCCGAAACAACAACAGGGTGCGGCGATGATCATCTTCGTCGGCCTGCTGCCAGTGATGATGATGCTGTTTGCCTTCGCCATGCACCTGGCCCAGCAGATGCTGGCTCACGCTCGTTTGCTGGAAGCCGCCGAGGTGGCCAGCCTGGCGGTGGCGGCCCAGAATGAACCCACCCAGGCGGAGTCTGAGCAGCTGGCTAAAAGCATTGTGGATTTCTACATCAAGGACAATGTTGGCGAGCTGGCGGTCAGTGTGGATCAGGATGCCTGCACCTACGCCAGCGGCTGTATGCAGGAGGCGGGGGAACTGGCGCCCTCCATGCAGACGGATGTGGTGGTTCAGGCCAAGTACAACAGCTGGATCAGCTACAACGAGATTGGCATCAAGGATCAGTTTGATCTCAAGGGGGGCTCACTCTCCAAGCGTTACCTGCCCAAGCCGGTGGATGTCTATTTCATCGTGGATTTCAGTTACTCCATGAGTTGGTCCTGGACCAACGGCGAACCCAAGTTCGACATCGTGAAGGACACCCTGGCCAGGGTGGTGGAACAGCTCAAGCTCTACAACCAATACAATCAGGATAAGAGTCGCATCGCCCTGGTGGGCTTTAACAAGTACAGCGTACGCAAGGTCAACGGCAGCCGGGTGCTCTACAACATGGACATCTACGACACCACCACAGAGACGGTGGCACGGATGTTTGAGGATAAGCCGCCGGCCTCCAGCTACTACCAGTATTACAGCTATTACTACCCGAAGAACTTCCATGACGTGCCTCTGACCGAGGACTATGACCATTTCCTGGCCGAGCTGGACACCATGACCGCCAACGCCCGTTACGCCGGCACCCACTCCTGGCAGGGGATGCTGAGGGCGGCGGTGGTCTCCAATGAAGCCACCAACCTCAATCCGGACCAGGTGTTTATTGTGCTTTCCGACGGTCATGACAATGAGATCACCTACAACGGGGTGAAGACCAACCGTTACTTGAAAATGCTGGTGAACTCCGGTCTGTGTGAGAAGCTGTTTGACAACATGAGGGGTAAGACCGGCCGCCATGGGGAGGAGATCTCGGTGAAGGCGGGGGTGATCGGCATTGATTTCCTGCTGGACCAGGAGAGCAACGGGTTTTACAACTGCGTGGGAGAGAAGAACATCTACCACGCCAGCCAGGGACCGGACGTGTACAAATACATTTTGCAGATGCTGAACGAAGAGACGGGGCGACTGAAATGATGAAACTGAGCAAAATTGCCGCCTTGGGCCTGCTGGCCTGGACCCTGACACCACAGAGTGCCTTGGCGGGGTGTCTGGACAGCCAGGCACTGTACAAGCAGAGCAGCAAACAGACCGGAGCCTGGGCCATTACCCATCACGACGGCGAGCGCTTGCTGAAGGTGACGCCACTGAATGAGGTCGGGGCTTCGAGCGAAACCGTCTCCGAGAGCAGCGATTGTTCCTTCGATCTCGACCGGCTGACCTTGGTACTTCACTACGAGCTGGACAAGTTTGAGCTGACCACGGATCACAAGCAGGCACTGCTGGAGCTGGTGGTGATGGTGGAGCAGGGCGGCTCTCTGGCCCTGGGGGTGTCCGGCCACGCCGATCACCTGGGCAGTGACCAGTACAACCTGAGTCTGTCTCAACGGCGGGCCCAGGCCGTGTCGGAGTTTCTCAAGCGGGTGCGGCCGGATCTGGCTACCGAATCCTACTCTTTTGGCGAGTCCAGCCCGGCGTGCAGCCGGGAAGAGAACGCCAGCCTGGGTTGTAACCGCCGGGTGGAAATTAAGCTGAAGATTTAGTTAGACATCTCCCAACGAGTGTTTTTGGGCGCCCACCGGGCGCCCCTTTTTTTGCCTGCTCTTTGGATTTCAGCTCGTCGCCATCAGGCGAGCGCTTAACCCACCATGAACACGCCGGTCAATCAATTGAAGGCCGCCATGTTCGAGGAGAGCTCTAATGTCTCTCGTGCGCTCTATAAATTGGTGGATGCGGGGTTTGTGCATAAGGGGCGCAATGACGAGGACCAGCGGGTGGTCCACATTCAGATTACCGCTACGGGCAGCAAAGCACACCGGGAGGCCGACCAGGCACTGATGGGGGCATCTTTTGGGCTGAATTCGGCCGAAGAGGAGCTGCTGTTCAGCCTGCTGGCCAAGGTGGTGACCAGTCCGCAAGACTGATGTCAGATCGTAGAAGCCCTTTTGGACTTCACCTGTCACACAGAAAAAGAGGCGCCTTGGCGCCTCTTTTTCTGTTGGGCATTAACTGAAGTGGGACACCTGCTCCGAGAGGTTGGTGGACAGGCGCTGCAGCTCTTCGGCACTGGTGGCGGTCTGGGCCGAGGTCTCCCGGGTCATGCGGTTCAGGTCGCTGACCTGGGTGGCACTGGCGGCGATCTCCTGGCTTACCTGGGCCTGCTGCTCCGAGGTGGTGGCCATGCTCTCTGCCATCGAGGCGATCCCCTGGATCTGCTGGCGGATGGCGCGGAAGGCATCACCTGCCGTATGGGCCTTGTCGCTCACCTGGACGCTGGACTCTTGGCTGGCGTTCATCATGGAGACAGCCGACTCGATCCGGCTTTGCAGCTCGCCGGTAATGCCGATCACCTCCTGAACCGAACTCTGGGTGCGGTGGGCCAGTTGGCGAACCTCGTCGGCCACCACGGCGAAGCCACGTCCCTGCTCGCCGGCGCGGGCAGCCTCGATGGCGGCGTTGAGCGCCAGCAGGTTGGTCTGCTCGGCTACGGCGTCGATCATCGAGGTGACCGATTCGATGCTCTTGCTCTGCTCATGCACCTGGTGGATGGCGTCAGTGGAGTGGTTCAGTTGCTCGCCGAGGCGGGCGATCTCCTGTTCCATGTCCTCCACCATGGTGGCGCCATGTTCGCTGTCGCCATCGGCATTGCGCACATTGTTGGCCACCGCTTCGACCTGCTCAGCCACGGAGTGGGCGGAGGAGGCCATCTCCTCGATGGCGGTGGCCATCTGGTCCACCTGTTGTTGCTGTTGATCCGCCTGGGCCAGGTTGTCGCCGGCAAACTGGGCCACGCCATTGGACGCCTGGCTGGATTCATTGCTGGTATGCTTGATCTGCTCCACCAGCCCCTGGAGGCCGCTGGCCATCTGCCCCATGTTTGCCATAAGCCGCACGATCTCGTTCTGGGAGTCGTTGCGCATCTTGGGTATCTCGATGCTGACCCGGCCTTCCCCCAAGGCCTGCATATAGCCATTGGCTTCAGTCAGGGGGGCCAGCAGGCGACGCACCATCCAGATCAGCACCAGGATGGTGACCGCTCCGGCCACGGCGGCGATCAGGATGATGTCCCTCAGAATCACCTGAGACTCCTTGGTGACCTCATCAATAAAGGTGCCTCCGGACACCACCCACTGCCAGCCGGGTACCTTGGCGTAGGCCAGGTACTTCATGCCGGTGATGCCATTGAAGGTGTGGGGATAACGCACTACGCCAGACTCCCCTTCGAACAGCTTCTGGAACGGCTTCTCCTCGGTGGCCAGATTGATGATGTTCTTGCTTAGGTTGGCTTTGTCCGGGTGGTGCAGATAGCGGCCCCGGTCTTTGTCCGCGTCGCTGAACACTATGGAATAGCCGGTGTCACCCCAACCCACCTGGGCCAGGCTGTCAAACAGCGCCTGCGCAGACTGGTCAACAGGCAGGGCCACTACCACGGCACCTATCATGCTGCCTGCGCGATCTCTCAGTGGGGTGTAGTAGGTCAGGTACTGCTTCCCATACAGGTCGATCTTGTTGTGGTAATCCTGCCCCTGAATCAGTGCCTGGTAGCTGGGGCTGCTCCTATCCAGCTGAGTGCCGACGATTCGCTCTCCCTGCTGGTTGGTCAGGGAGGTGGAGAGTCGGTAAAAGTCGCTGCCCTCCTTGGTGAAGATGGTGGCCCCGGCATGGGTGTCCTCCAGGAAGGCGTCCACCAGCATGTTGTCACTGACCCTGTCGCCAAAGATGACAAAGTCGGTCAACTCCTTGCCCTTGATGCTGACCTTGGTGCCACTGACTTCCAAGTCTTCCATGTAGCGGTTTTGCAGGCTGGTGACCAGGACCTTGGCCTCCTCCAGATAGCCATTAAAGCTCTGCTCCAGGGTCAGGCTCAGGGCCTGCACCTTGGATTGGTGCTCGCTCAGGGCTTTCTCCATCAGGGTACGGTTGCTGTCCTGGTACACCAGGTAGGCGGTTGCTGAGAAGGCCAGGGTGACCAGCAGGGCGACCATCAGTCCCAATTGCAGGCTGAGGCTTCGATGTTTGAGATTGGATAGTAGGGCCACGTTTAGCTCCCCGGAGTGTAAAGGGTGGATGATTGAGAGATAAAGCGCTAGGGCTTCAGTGACCATATCGGTCACTTTCCACACACTCTTGAATCGGGTTTTTTGTTTCGTGAGGGAGTTGGAGTGGTGTGTTCTTGTGGTCTTGGGCGAGATCCCAGACAGACCTGTTTGTGTGAACTTCAGTTGATGGCCCGACGGGCACTGATAAGGTGCGGAGGTCGGCGTTGAGCCCGCTGGGGCAGGGTCAACGCCGAAGGGAGGGGTCAGAACTTCTTGGGGGCGAAGCCGGTGACCTCTTTGATCCCCATCTCCCGGCCCAGTGCGGTCATCGGGTGGACCACCACCAGTCCACGGACCGACTTCTTCAGCTTGCCCATGTCCGCCTGCTCCTCCTTGGTCAGGGGCCGCTTGAACGCCAGAGAGGACACCTTGTTCCCCTGTTTGTCCAGTTGACGGGCCTGGGTCTTCTTCACGCTCTCGATACGCTTCTTCAGGGCCTGGCTCTCCTCGGAGAACTTGTCGATCATCGCCATATCGCCTCTTTCGTGGGCGGCATCGAGCTTACGGCGGGTTGCATCCAGGCGGTTGTTCAGTTGCTGGAGCTCTTGTTTCAGGTTCATTGTGTATCCTCTGAGCGTTTAATGCCGTTGCGACAGCCACTGCTGCTATTGCCCGGCGCAGTGGGGTAGTATATCAGGCAATACCGTGTCGGGTGGGATAAACAGGAGAGGCCCATGGACGATTACTCACAGCACTTCAGTGTGGACTCCTTCTGGAAGAAGCTGCGGCGCTACGCCATCACCATAGGCCGGGAAGCGGTGGAGAAGGCCTTGGTGCTCTACTTCTGCCTGATGGACCCGGCAACCCCGACTCAGGCCAAGACGGTGATTCTGGGCGCGCTGGGGTACCTGATTCTGCCGCTGGATGTGATTCCGGACCTGACTCCAGGGGTGGGGTTTTCCGATGATATCGGCGCGCTGTCTGTGGCTTTGGCCACAGTCGCTGCCCACCTGACCGATGAACACTGGGACAGGGCCGCCGCCCAGGTGGAGGAGTGGTTTGGCCCGGCGGATTAGCGGAGCCATTGCGCCTACCTGGTCTTTCTAGACCGGCTTATTGTCCATATCCAGCCCCTGAAGGGCGATCACCGCCTGAGTACGGTTGCGCACCCCCAGTTTCTTGAAGATGGCGGTGGCGTGGGCCTTGATGGTGGCTTCAGAGACCTCAAGCTCGTAGGCGATCTGCTTGTTGAGCAGCCCCTCGGCAAACATCTGCAACACTTTGTACTGCTGAGGCGTCAGTTCAGCCAGACGGGCGCCAATGTCATCCTCACCATGCTCCTCGTCCGCCAGCCCCTCCATGCCCGGGGGCAGGTAGAGCTCGCCATCGAGCACCAGCTGCAGGGCTTCGGCCAACTGCTGGGGCTGGGCGGATTTGGGGATAAAACCCTGGGCGCCATAATGGATCGCCTTGCCGACGGTTTGGCCATCTTCATGGGCGGAGATCACCATCACCGGAATGGCGGGGTAGTGGCTTCTCAGGTGAATCAGGGTGGAGTAACCATGGGAGCCGGGCATCTGCAGATCCAGCAGCACCAGGTCAATATCCGCTTCGGCACACAGCTGCTGCTCCAGAGAGTCTGCGCTGTCCGCTTCCAGCCAGCGGGTATCCGCCATAAACAGGCTGAGAGACTGCTTCAGCGCCTGACGAAACAGAGGATGATCATCGGCGATGAGGATAGAGCGAGCGGGCTGGTCCATGGCTTCATGAGTCCTTTTTCTAATAATGCCGTTACTTTATGCAAATTTAGCCCAAAAACAAAGGGGCGCCGTGCGGCGCCCCTGGTGATCGGATCAGCAATGAGATCCCATCAGCGTTGTCTGCGGGCCCTGCTGGCTTCTGCCAGGTCGCGAAGCAGCACTTCACTCTCTTCCCAGCCCAGGCAGGCGTCGGTGATGCTCTTGCCGTAGATAAGGCTCTGGCCGGGAATCACCTTCTGGTTGCCCTCGTTGATGAAGCTCTCAGCCATCACCCCGGCGATGGTATGGCCGTGGGGCTGCTGCATCTGCGCCATGATGTCCTTGGCCACCTCCAACTGACGGCGGTGTTCCTTACGGCTGTTGCCGTGGGAGAAGTCCACCACCAGCCGCGGGCTGATGCCGGATTCGGTCAGCCGTTCGCCGGCGTCGATCACATGCTGGGCCTGGTAGTTGGGGCATTTGCCGCCGCGCAGGATGATGTGTCCGAAGGGGTTGCCATGGGTGCGGTATACCGCCATCTGCCCCTCTTTGTCGGGGGAGTAGAAGATGTGCGGCACCCGGGAGGCGCGCACCGCATCGATGGCGATCTGCAGGTTGCCGTCGGTGCCGTTCTTGAAGCCCACCGGGCAGGAGAGGGCAGAGGCCATCTCCCGGTGGATCTGACTCTCTGTGGTCCGGGCACCAATGGCGCCCCAGGTGATCAGGTCGGCGATGTACTGGCCATTGACCATATCCAGAAACTCGGTGGCAATGGGCAGGCGCAGTTCGGAGATGTCGGTCAGCAGTTTGCGGGCCTTGCGCAGCCCCTTATTGGCGCTGAAGCTGCCATCCAGGTCCGGATCGGAGATCAGGCCTTTCCAGCCGACTATGGTGCGAGGCTTTTCGAAGTAGACCCGCATTACGATCATCAGGTCCTCAGCCAGCTCCTTCTGCAGAGTGGCCAGGCGTTCGGCATACTCCAGGGCGGCGTCGGCATCGTGGATGGAACAGGGGCCGATGATCACCAGCAGTCTGGGATCTTCGCCACTTAAAATCGCCTCTACCTGGCGCCGGGCGCTCAGCAGCGCCTCTGCAGCTCCATCGGAGAGAGGGTATTCGCGGGCCAGCTCAGCCGGGGAGATCACCTTACACAGCAGGGTGGTCCGCAGTTCATCGGTTTTAAAAGTCATGTGTGCCTACAACAGAGCGGGACAGTGCCCGCCGTTTGCAACAAATTAGACGGATTATACCCAATCTTTGGCTTTAGGTAAGGAAACAATCCAAATCGTGCCAGTGGCTTGGGGGCAACTGCGTCAAAAATCATCAGATATGAAAAAGGGAGGAAGCGTCCAGAGTGATTGTTTTTTCGTTGCTTCTGCAAGGCTGTTTTGTGATTGAGCTTTAACCTGCTTAGCGGCTCGGGGCTAGGATGAGCGTCCAGATCGCAAAGCAACAGAGGCTCGGGCTGGACTAAAGCATCCTGGTGGCTTCTGTCTTAAGGAGCTCTATGAAGGCACTCACTTTTGGAGGGGTGGGGCCTCCCTTGTGGTAGATGGCGTTCAGCTCACGGATGTCGTACACGGTCTCCTCTTTGAGCACTTCCACCAGCTTACCCGTATTGCGATCGGCCTTGGACATAAAGTCGGTCAGGCAGGCGATGCCGGCGCCCTCCAGGGTCAGTTTCCTGAGCACCTCACCACTGGATGCGATGATGCTCGGGATGATCTTCAGCTTGTTGCCATCTTTATCCAATACCGGCCAGGTATTGAGGATGGTAGGACCATCAAGTCCCAGGAGTACGTGATTGTTCAGATCCTCGATGCTCTTGGGGAAGCCGTGTTCCTTGAGATACTTGGGACTCGCCTGTAGACGGCGTTTGCTGATGCCAATAGGCATTACATTGTGCTTTGAATCGTTTACCGCCCCTACCCGGATGGCCAGATCCGATTTCTTTTCGATGATGTCGACGATCTCTTCATCGTTTTGCAGGTGGATCTTTACCCTGGGGTAGAGTTTGGAATAGGACTTTACAATGGGGCTAACCAGATGAACCAATACCGGAGAAGCGCCATTGATTCTCAGGGTTCCGCTCGGCTCGTTTCCTGCGAAGCGAAATTCGTCTTGAATGTTGTTGATGGCGGAGTTGATGGTCTTGGCGTGCTCGATGAGTTGCACCCCTTCCTGGGTGAACTCCAGTTTTCGGGTATTTCTCAGAATGAGGCTGGTGTCCAGTTTGGACTCCAACCGGGTCAGGCTTCGGCTAATGGTTGACGGCATCACTCCGAGTTCTTCGGAAGCCCGGCTGATGGAGCCGCTCTCGTAAACGGCCACCAAGCATTTCAGTTCATCCAGTGTGATGCTTTCGCGCATTATCGTCCCCATGATTCGGTGCTGGCTGACATATATATCAGTATCGAAGAAAACAGGCCAGCCACGGGGCTGGCCTGTTCGCATCAGAAGTAGTAACCCAGGTTAATGTTGATTCGCTTGTCCCACTTGTCAAACTGGTCCTGCAGGCCAACGTGGTTGCTGCGAGAGGACCACAACATGTTTTTGCCAACGATGAAGTCAAACCAGGCAAACACCGGTCCTTTGCCAACGCTGATGCCGGTAACATTCTGATAGCTCTTGTCGAAGTCGTCGGACTCTGGGGACAGCACGTTGAAATCGTTGTAGAGGGTTAACGCCCCCCACCCCATGTCGACCTTACGGGCCAGGTTAAAGGTGAAGGCGCTGGCTTCTGACGCGATCTCATAGGTGGCTCCGACCACACTCAGGGCGACCTTGTTCTGGTATTCGGAGGCGATATCGAAATCGTACTTCAGGTACTGTGCCTGGATGGTCCAGTTGTCGACGGCGCCCTGATAGTGAACCGCATAGGCATAACGGTCTTCCTTGCTGCCATTGGAGGCGTCATACATCTGCCCATATTCAAGTGAGGCGCCAATGGTGGAATCAATGCCGAATAGCTCAGTAAAGATGGAGTGACGCAGGTTGAACTGGTTGGTTTCTTCGTAGTTGTACTCGGTACCGTTCACCACCCCTTGATAGATATCTGCCGCGAAGCGTTTGGTGCTGGTGGCACCATTCTCGGCCCCTTTGAAAAAGGCCACGTCGGTCTGATAACCATCGCCACGATACTCCAGAGAAACGCCGGTATCGTAATCGTCTTCGAAACCGACATAGTATTGCAAACTCAGCCAGAAACTGTTGGAAATATAACCGATATTGCCAAAGGGTACTTTAGTTACGCCCGCCTTTAAAGTGGTGTTGTCATCCAGTTTGTAGTAGGCATAGCCATGTTTTATTGCATCAAAGTCGTCACGGAAACGATATTCCATGGATAAGCCAATGTCGTCTCGTTCACCATTAAAAGAGAGGGCTGCGACTTCAAATTTGAAGTCACCCAGTTTGTCTTCTGAGGCTTCATTGTAATCGATGTAGGAGTAATTAACTCGGGTCATGCCACCGAATTCATAATCGTCGGCTGCAAAAGCGTTTGTATTCAACAGTGTTGAGGCAATAATAATTGCCAGGGTGTTATATTTTTTCATTATATTATCCAGTCGTCGTGGAGTGCCGCACTTCAGGAAAGTGCGGCAGATAATTTCAGCTTTTTTGAAATTAGTGCCCGGGGGCGATATAGGCCCTAGAAGCATTGAGAATGCACTGGGATTTCTGAGTGCCGTAGTTGGCGATGCACCAGTTGCAAGCCAGACAGCGGGGTCTGTGGGAAGGATCCTGTTTCCACTTATTAGCCAGATCTGGCTCAGAAAGCAGGGTGCGACCGAAACCGAACGCTTGAATATTCTTGGCGTTGGCGAGAATCTCTTCCATCAGTTTCGGTGTGCGGTTGCCTCCGGTGACGATCAGCGGCACATCGACATTGTCGCTGATGAATTTGGCGTCATCGGCAAAGTAAGACTGATCTTTCTCGTTCTGAATATCCGGGTGGAACTCACCCATGCCGCGCACCTTATTGCCGCCACTGATGTCCAGTGCGGTGATGCCTCTCTCGGCCAGACCTTTGGCCACAAACAGGTTTTCCTCCTGGGTGTTACCGCCGGCGAGGCTGCCCAGATAGTCACGTCCATGAACCTTGGCAATGATGGGGAACTCAGGCCCCACAGCCGCACGCACCGCCTCGACGATTTCAAAGGCGAAGCGGGCACGATTCTCGATGGGGCCGCCGTACTCATCCTTTCGGTCGTTGTAGTAGGGGAACAGGAACTGGCTCACCAGATAGTTGTGGGCAAAGTGCAGTTCGATGGCGTCAAAGCCCGATTTCTGAGCTCTGACCGCAGCTTTGGCAAAGGCGTCAACCGCGAAGTTAATGTCCTCCTTGGTCATCACCTGGTTGGGGATGGTGCCGTAGATGGGGTGGGGTACCTTAGAGGCACCGTACACCTTGCGGCGATCGGTCCGGTAGTTACTCTGAGGGCCGACCATTGCCAATTGCACGGCGATCTTGGAGCCATGATCATGGGCGTTTTTGACGACTTTCTTATACAGTTCGATTTGAGAGTCGTCATACAACCCGGTACCGCCATTACCGAACTGATCTTCGGGCATGATGTAGGTCAGGCCGGTGATAATCAGGCTTACTCCGCCTTCGGCCAGTTCCCGGTGAACCTGCATCAGATCCTCTGTCGGGTCGCCATCTACCGTTGCCCGGTATTGGGATGCGGCTGAACGAACGATTCGGTTTTTCAGCGTCAATGTGCCGAGCTTGGTCTCTTCAAACAGGCTTCGGCTGGTATTGGTGCTGGCATTGGCGTTCAAAGAGAGAGTGGCCGGGGCGCTCGCCGCTGCCACACCCATAAATTTCATCATTGTGCGTCGACTAATAGACATACTTACCTCGACTAGGAATTATTTGTGACAGCTGGAGTTAGCGCAGCCGGTCAGATCTTTATCTGATTTGTTGAATTTCTTCTGAGCATCGCTGTGACAGGAAAGGCAGCGAGTGGCCGCATCGTCCTTGATGGCTTTCTTGCCATGAATAACGGCGTAATAGGAACCAGGGTCTTTTTTATCTGCTTTTTTTGTAGAGTGGCAGCTGGAGCATTTGTAGGGAGTGAAACTTTCGACGTTGCTCTTCACCTGATGATGGCATGAGGCGCAGTCGACATTTTTATGCGCTTGATGGTCAAAATCGACATGTCGGGAAAGCTGATGCATAGGAAGAATAACTTCCGGACTTTCTTTATCTATAGATTCTCCCATGGCACTGACTCCAATGGAGGCCAGAGAAAGAACCAATCCAATTATTGATACTTTAATTTTCATGTTAGTTCCAGGTTTGTTGGTGTGCTAAATATTTGACCATCGACAAATCTGGCCATCAACGCAGGCGGTGCAAAGCAGTTTTGCACACAGGGTGTTTTGATAAAGATGTATAGTCTTAGCGAGAATTGTGAACTGAGGCACTGATTGCCTTTGTCTCTTGGTGTCTGTTGCCAATCTGAGTTGCTGTCGGGTAGTTTGTTTTTAATCTTTTGCTGGATTGTGTGATCTGTGGTGTCAGTTTTAGGTGGCAGGCAGTGAGAGGGGAGGCCTGTAATGGTGAATATTGAGCAGAATTATCTTTATTTTTCGATCGAGGGAGTTCGATAAATGTCGACTTTATCATTGCTTAATCTTGTTTTTATTCGTCTCTTTTATTGTTGGCATAATATGCAGTTAAGGCATGGCAAAAAAAGAGGAGGGTAACCCCTCCTCATTCTGGTTAACGCATGGCGGACTTCTGGTCCAGATTCCACAGGACGTTCTGTTCGCTGCCCATCATGGTGCTGGGCAACTTTCCGTCCCAGTTCTGGGCGCGCACATACTCCACCAGCAGAGGGCTCTGGGCGATGGCGCCAGCCTTTTCGCGCATCGCTTCCGCTTCCGCCAGGCCTTTCACCTTGATCGCCTCCGCTTCCGCCTGGGCTTCGGTGAGGATGGCGTAGGCGTTACCGTCGGCCCTGGCTTTCTCCGCATCTCGCTTGGCTTCCGCGGTGTTGACCTCCCGTTGGGCCTCCAGTTTCTGGCGCTCAAGACGGTGCTTCTCGGCTGCCGCCAGGTTTTTCTCCGTCTGCTTGGTCTCGATACTCTGCAGATATTTCTGCGGCAGCACCAGGTTCTCTATCTGGACGCTGTCCAGTTTCACCGGGAACTCACTCATGGTGCTGATGACGTTCTCCTCGATTTTGGCGATCACCTTGCCCCGGTTCTGAACGATCTCCTCCGCCTTATAGCGGGCGATGGCGTCTTTGGCCGCCGATCTCAGCCTGGGGTCCAGAATGCGGTTTTCAAACTGGTCCAGGCCACCGTAGTTGCGGTACAGGTCGAACGCTTCGCTGCGGATCACCGTCCAGTTGATGGAGACATCCACATCCACCGGCATCTGCTCGTGGGTGGCGGCCTTCAGTGTTTCCACATTCTTGCGGGTGCGAATCTCCAGTTTCTGCACCGAGTCTGCCAGGGGAATTTTGACGTGCAGGCCGGGATTGACCTGTTGCTGTGCCTGACCAAAGCGTTTGACGATGCCCACATGGCCCTCATCTACGGTGTAGAAGGTGGATGTGATCACCACACCCAACAGAAACAGACCGATGGCGACAGGTGCAGCCTTGGTGGCCAGTTGGGTCTTCGCCGAGTTGTTCATCATGATTATCTCCTTTTTGTATTATGTGATAATTTTTTCGAATCCATGGCTTCAATATATCAAATCCTTATTAAATAAAAAATCGAACAGAATGCCTTTATCTATCGGAAATTTCGAAATGGCTTGATGTCGAGTGAGCAGAGGCCACAATTGGTACAATTTTTCGGCAGAGTGTGCGTTGGCGAGCCATACTCCTTGGGGAAATTGAACCTGGGAATGGAAAAAGGCGCAGTCTTTGAATGGCTTGCTGCCTGGTGTTCTCCAGAACCAGGCTTGTTTATCAAGGAGAGGGAATCATGAAACGAGTATTAATGCTGCTTACCCTGTGTCTGGGCATGTTGTCGCCCCTGGCCTGGTCTCATTGCCAGGTGCCTTGCGGTATCTATGATGATCACGCAAGGGTCAAGCAGATGCTGGAGGATGCAGCGACCGTGGCCAAGGCCACCGCCATGATGGCAGAGCTGGCCGGCAAAGGTGATGCTCAGTCGCAGAATCAGATGGTGCGCTGGGTCATGAACAAGGAGCAGCATGCTCAGAAGGTGATCTCGACCATTAGCGATTACTTCCTTACCCAGAGGGTGAAGTCCAGTCAGAAGGATTATCAGCAGCGGCTGGTGAAACACCATGGGGTGATTGTGGCGGCGATGAAGGCCAAGCAGAATGCCGACCCCAAGTTTGCCGATGCCCTGACCAAGGCGATTGAGGCGCTGGCGCCCTACTACCCGGAACACAAGCACTGATTTCGGGGTAGGTCAAAAGAGAGGGCGCCGATTGGCGCCCTTTCTGGTTCGGGTGTCCCGTCCTGAAATAGGTTTACACATTGGAGACCTATTATGGGCAAGCCAACAATAGCAAGGCGTAAGCGCACT
>NZ_JBLXDO010000018.1:0-80453 GCF_048263965.1 Ferrimonas sp.
GAGTGCGCTTACGCCTTGCTATTGTTGGCTTGCCCATAATAGGTCTCCAATGTGTAAACCTATTTCAGGACGGGACAGATAGGCATAAAAAAGCGCCAACTCTGCTGGCGCTTTTTTGTGAGCCTGAGTCAGCGTTTGCGGGCGGAGCCCACACCGGCGTATCTCACTCCGGCGAGTTGGGCTACCTCCTTCTTCCAGCTGCACAGATCTGCAGTCTCGAACTCGGCCAGGCTGTGGTGGCCGCAGGCCCGTGCCATCATCTGCATCAGCTGGGTAGAGGCGGTCAGGAACCGCGCCAGCCGCTGGGCACCGTCGTCTACATCCAGGCGCTCCCGCAACTTGGGATCCTGGGTGGCGATGCCGGCGGGACAGAGGTTGGTGTTGCACATTCTGGCGCCTATACACCCCACTGCCTGAATGGCAGAGTTTGCCAGGGCGACGGCGTCGGCCCCCAGGGCCAGGGCTTTGATGAAGTCTGGTGCAGTGCGCAGTCCGCCGGTGATGATCAGCGATACATCGCTGGCACCGCACTGATCCAGGTAGCGGCGGGCACGGGGCAGCGCCGCCAGGGTGGGTACCGAGATGTGGTCCCGGAACAGGGCGGGGGCAGCGCCGGTTCCACCACCTCGGCCATCAAGGATCACATAGTCGGCGCCCGCGGCCAGGGCAAACTCGATGTCCGCCTCGATGTGGTTGGCGGAGAGTTTAAAGCCGACGGGTATGCCACCGGTGATGTTGCGAATGCGCTCGGCGAAATCCGCAAACTGGCTGGCGGTGTGCAGCTTGTCGAAACTCGCCGGAGAGATGGCATCCTGGCCTGAAGTTAATCCCCGGACTTCGGCAATCTTGTCGGTGACCTTCACCGCTGGCAGGTGGCCGCCTATGCCGGTTTTCGCGGCCTGGCCCCCTTTAAAATGAAACGCCTGGGCCAATTTCACCTTCTCTTCGGTGTAGCCAAACTGGGCCGATGCCATCTCGTAAAGGTAGCGACTGTTGGCCGCTTGCTCTTCTGGCAGCATGCCCCCCTCACCGGAGCAGATGGCGGTTCCCACCAACTCGGCTCCCTTGGCCAGAGCAACTTTGGCCTCTTGAGACAGTGAGCCAAAACTCATGTCGCTGACCAGCAATGGGATGGCCAGCTGCAGGGGCTTTTCCGCCCTGGGACCAATTATGGTTTCGGTGGTGACCCGGACCTCCTCATCCAGGGGACGCTTGGCCAACTGAGCGGTGAGAATCTGCAGGTCATCCCATTGGGGCAGCTGGGTTCGAGGGACGCCCATGGCCACCATCTCGCCGTGGCTGCCCGACAGCCCGTCTCTGGCCAGCTTGTGAATCGCCTCCACATAGGGCTCTTCCGGCGTCGCTTTGGCTTCGGGGCCTTGCGGCTGGTTCAGGTGGAGGGGGCGGCCGACCTTGGTGGCATCGAGTTTGGCGTGGCTGCCGTCGCAGAAGGGCTTATTGCCAGACTGTTTGCACTGACACAGGAAGGCGTCCTGATCCATCTCGGCGGTGAAGGGAATGGGGGTCAGGCCGGTGCCACGGTGGGACCCATCGCAGAATGGCTGGTTCTTTGAGCGGCCACAGGCGCAGTAATAGTACTCTTTTCCTTTCTCCAGACTGACTTTTTTCGGTTTGATGTCGGCGACGATGGGTTTGGTCATCCGCGGCTCTCCTTGATGCAGGGTGAACCCTTAGAGAACTAGGACAGTATTGTGGGATTGGCAAGGGATCAGCTGGCCAGCATCACTCTGTTGCGTCCAAGGTTCTTGGCCTGGTACAGGTGTTTATCTGCCCGGTTAAGCAATTGCTGCAGGTCATCGGCCTGGGTCACCAGGACAACACCAATGCTGACAGATAGGTTGATGACTCGCCCCTGGTAAATGAAAGCATGATGGTCAAAACCCTGACGTAGGCGTTCAGCCTGTGCCAGTGCCTGCTCCTCGGCATCACTGGAAAGCAAAATACAGAACTCTTCACCACCGATGCGAAAAACCTCGCCACCCTCGGCATACACTTGACGCATCAGGGCACCACTTTGGCGCAGCATCTCATCGCCGGTGTCGTGACCGAAGCGATCGTTGATCCGCTTGAAGTAATCAAGATCGGCCACCAGCAGGGCAAAGGGTATTCCGGAGCATTCCAGACGCTGCCGATACTCGCGGTAGGATTGGCTCAGGGCATGGCGGTTGTAACACCCGGTCAGGGCATCGCGCATCGCCATGTCACAGAGCAGTTGAGCACTCTTCTCCCGGTTGGCTTCATACACATGGGCCAGTGCCCAGATGCACAGGTAGGCCAGTACCAGGTTAATCAGCAGCAAAGAGAGGGGCAGGGTGTTGCCAGGGTGCACCATCAGGGTGATAACCGCGGCAGACAAAGTTAATCCGGTGGCCAACACGCCTTGGCGTCTTCCCAGGATGACGTAATGCACCAGGGGGAAAAACAGGAACCAGGCGAAGATCGCTTCAGAGACCGGCTTGGCGAATACGGCGATCACCGCCAGAGCGACGGCACAAGAGACATAGGCAAAGCGCAACAGCCCAAGATCATGATGGGTGCGGCTGTATTGCAGCAGGGCTACCGAGCCGACAGAAAACACCAGCTCCAGGCCGGCGAGCATGTAATTGGCACTGATAAAGAGATTGGCCAGGGCAACAGCAAAGGTTGCCAATGCCAAAGCCAGGCACAGTCCTTGAAAGACGCGCAGTCGCAGTGTTTGTGTATGAGCCAGATCCATCTTAACTCCTGTTTTACTGCTCTTTCCTGAGCAGCACTAAGATATGCTCTAACAAACACTGACCAAATTCAATGCTGGCAGAGGATGGAACGGAGACATTCATTGTTGCTTTCTTCAGCGCTGGTCCGACCATAATTCGAAAAGTTGGGCCTTTGTCATACTGTTTAAAATAAATTGATTTGAATCAGTTGTTTGTATGTGGTTTTATGAACCACATTAGAAAAATTCCGATTAAGGTGCCCACCGCACCGGAGACGACCCTTGATACCCGCTGATCCCCACCTCTCTGCGCTTCCCTTTGTTATTGGTGTGTCCGGACACCGAAATCTTGCTCCAGAAAGAGAACAGGAAACCAAGATGCATATCCGAGGGGCTCTCAGCTATTGGTTGGAGCAACTGGATGAGGTGACCCCGCTGTGGGTGTTGACCGGGCTGGCAGCCGGGGCGGATACCTGGGTGGCGGAAGTGGCCCTGGAGATGAAGCAGCAGCCCGGCGGACAACGTATCCGGGTGAAGGGGTGCCTGCCCATGCCCCTGGCCCATTACCGGCAGGATTTCGACCAACTGGGATACGCCCCGGATGCGGTTGTCCGCCTGGACTCTCTGGTGGAGACACTCCAGCAGCAGGGAGAAGAGATGCTGGTGGTGCCAAGCCACCTGTCTGATGAGCAGCAGACCTTTGCTTACTCCGACAGCCATTACGGTGATGAGCGCAATACTCTCTATCTGAATCAAAGCCTGTTTGTCGCCAAGTACGCCAACGTGCTGCTGGCGCTGTGGGACGGGCAGCCTGCCAGAGGCTCAGGCGGTACCGCCGATGCGGTGGCGTATAAGTTGGGCCTGCCACCTGTGTGGCCTCTGGGTGAAGCTAACCCAGCGCTGGAGCCTGTGTCCCAATTCGATGGTCAGATGGGGGGGGTGGTGCATCAGTTGCCACTGACTCGAGTCGGGGGCGAGCCTGTTATCACGCCAGAGTTTTGCGCCTTAAAGGTGGAGGGCCTCACGGGCGAGGCGCCCGCCTTTGGACACCTCTGGATCAGTCAGCATGACAATGGCATGGGGGAGGGCTCATGTAGTGAATTTCTTTCCGCCGAGCTGTCACGTCTGTTGATGGACTTAAACCAATACAACGCTCTGCCGGTGCCCGAGGTGGCCAACCCCTATCCGGCTGCTGGGCTGGCGCAGACTCAACCGATTTTCCTGCGAGCCGATGGCATCGCCCTGGAGCGGCAGTCTCGATACCGTCGTACCGTTCAGCGCTTCTTTATCTCAGCCCTGCTGGTGCTCGCCCTTTATGAGATTGTGTCCAACTTCCTCGATGGCGATATGGGGGCCTGGATCTTTGCCGGGATGCTCGGAGGCCTGCTCTACTGCGCCGTGCTGGTTAAGCAGGCCGCGCGCAATGAACTTAAGTGGAAGTATCAGCTGGCCCGTGGCATCGCCGAAGGGATGCGCATTCGTGGCTTCCTGAACCTGTCCGCCGTGCCTCCCAAAGCGGCGCCGCTGATCCCCAGACGCTTCAGGCAGCATCTTCCTTTGCTCAACCATGCCATCGCCATCGCCGAACTGGACTGGTGGCGGGCGCCCACCGCCTTCGTTGCCGAAGCCACCCGGGCTTCGTGGATCCAGGACCAACGCAACTTCCTCAGTGCAAGGCTAAGTCAGGAGGGGGTGGGCAAACTCAAATGGAGCGAGCGATTCTACAAACGCCCCCTCTACGCCGCCGAAGTGTGTCAGAAGTGGGCCAAAAGCCTGTTTAACGGCAGCATCGTCTTTGCCCTGGCGCTGTTTATGGTGGTGGTGCTGCAGTATGTGCTGGGCAATCCGGTGTTTGCCGACAGTAAAGATTACCTGATGCTGGGGCTGCAATACGCCTTGATGGCCGCCGGTGCCATCGCCCTGTGGAGCGAACTGGCCGGTTATGAGACCACCGCCGAAGGCTACCGCAGCATGGACCAGCTTTATCAGCGGGCCGATGGCCTGCTCAGTGGTGAGATGAACCCCGCCAAAGAGGCGATGCTGACGGAGCTGGCCCGGGAGGCGATGTTTGAACACGTCACCTGGCACAACGCCGAAGCAGAAAACGACTTAAAACAGAAACAACAACCTTGAGATGGATGAAGATTGATGAGTAAGCAAAGCCGTTGCGAAACCCTGACCGACAACGAGCTGGAACAGGGCTTGCTGAAGGATACCAAACTGGACAGAAAGTACCGGGTAGAGTGGGGCCAGGGGCCTGACTACACCCTGATCTGTGACGATGAGGATACCCGTAAGCCCTATCAGCGCCACTCAGGGGACGTAATTGCCCTGATGCCCCTGCGTAAGATGGACCGGACCTTTGTTAGCGTCGGCCTGGACCACAACATCTGCGTATCCTCCTTCAACGGTCGTCAGCAGCACCTGCTCACCGGCCATGACGACCGCATCATTGGTTTGATTGAGCTGGACAAGGGTAAGCTGCTCAGTGTTGCCAAGGACAACACGGTTCGGGTCTGGGATCTGTTTGTAGGTCGTGAGCTGTCGGTCATGGAAGCGGAAGTGGCCGAACTCAGCTGCATCAAGCTGTTCTCCAACTCCGAAAAGCTGGCCATCACCGAGCCCAAGGATGTCACCATCTGGTCCTTTACCGGCGAGAAGGTGGCGGTGATGCAGGGACTGAAGTCTGCCATCAATGAGGTGTTCACCCTGGATGACGGCAGCTGGTTGATCAAGACCGAGAAGAATCCGCCCAGCATCTGGTCTGCCACCGGCAAGTTCCTCCATCAGTTCAGATTCGACTTCAGTTTCGAGGAAGACCTGGCCGAGCTGGATGGCAACCGCCTGCTGCTTCGTCGTGATACCAGCATCAGCCTCTGGTCTACCGAGGGCGAGTTGCTCAGCAGCCACGAAGCGGACGACGACCTGGTGGCGGCCTTCAATACCCTGAAAAAGGGCCAGCGTGACAGCCGCAATCATATGGCGGACCACCCTGAGATCATCGATTACCCTCACCTGAGAAACCCGCTGCACCTGCCACACTCCCGCTTTAATGCCCGCGAGGAGATCGAGTCGCAGGACCTCAAGCTGAGCGGCGAGCGCAAGATGTTCTGGGACTTCTTCAACCGCCCCCTGTTTGAGCCGGTTAAGACCGCCATGAAGGGCACCATCGCTTCGGCTCGTCGTCAGCTTCGCAAGTTGGATGAGAAGCAGCAGGCCACCGCCGAAGAGCGCGACCTGGCTGAGCGCAAGCGCAATGGCGCCGCTCGTTGGAGCTGGTTGTTCCTGATTCTAACCCTGGCACTGGCCGGCACCGGTTACCTGGCCTTTATCGGCAACACTCTGGTGATGGATCTGGCCCGTCAGGTGGTAACTGAGCAACTGGATGCCGCCAGGCTGGCGGGTAAACGCGATTTCTATCTGGTGGTGGCGGTCCTCTTCGGTGCCGCCGCTGGTGTGATGCTGCTGCTGGGTCTGATTCTGTTTGGCCGCAACCGCAAACACCGTGGTCGTCAGTTGCAGCTGGAGGAGAACCTGGCGGTTCAGGCGGTGATTGCCCCTGCCTATCACTCCATGATCAAGCGCATCAAAGCTTATCGCCGCAATCTGCTAAGCCAGATCCCGATCTTCTCCGACAACGAACTGTTTGCCGGTCGCAAGGTGGCTGAAGTGATCAATCACCAGATTGACAACACCCTGAAGCAGATGGCGATGGACGAGTGTGGCCTGGAGAAGAAGGAGATTATCTACACCGACCATGAAGCCATCGTTCTGGCGGACTGGGCGCTGATTCAGGATGACGATAAACGTCGTCAGGTGAAATCCAAGCTGAACTTGAGCAATGAGCTGAGTTTCTGGACCGGTGCCGACAAGCAGATACTGTTTGCGGTGCAGTACGTTCAGTACATCTTCCTCACCGAAGATAAGGTGGATGTGTTCACCACCTATTACGACTTCATCGCCGGCAAGTGCATCGGTAAAGAGGCCAACGCCTTCTACTACAAGGATGTCACCAACGTAGCTAAGAGGGATGTGGACCGCAGCAACGGCTACAACGCCGACAATGGCTCCATCTCCGCCACCGAGATCACCCTGTCCGTGGCCAGTGGCGAGCGCATCCGCCTGACCATCCTCAACGAGGACAGCGTCAGCTCCATGGCCAACGACGCCAAAGACAACGAGAGCACCTCCATCGAAGTGCGTATCGAGCAGCTGGAGCAGGATCGTCGTGAGATCCTGGAAGACACCGAAATGGATGAGGAGGAGCGGGAAGAGGAGCTGGCAATGATCGACGCTCACATGACCGATCTCCACAACCAGGACGTAGTTCAGGACACCACCGCATCGTCCACCAAGGCGGAGGAGACGGTGCGCAACATCCGTAAACAGCTGCATGACCACAAGCAGCACGGCCGTAGTGAGGTGAAGATCTAATGCGACTCTTCCTGAGCTACTCCAGCCGGGACTTTCCTCTGGCCTCTGCCATAGTGCAGGGGCTGGATGCCTTGGGTCATTCGGTCTGGTTTGCCCCCGAACAGATTGGCGCCAGCCGCTGCTTCGCCACCGAGATCAGCGCCGCCATGAAGGAGGCAGAGGTGCTGCTTCTGCTGGCCAGCCGTAACTCAATCGGCGATGCAGCCCATCCAGGCTCTGCCGAGGTGATGACCGAGATTAAGATGGCCCGGGAGAAGAAGATCCCGGTGGTGCCCCTTAAGGTGGATGCCAGTCTGGAGTGTGGCGGTGCCGAAGGGTTTGATTATCTGCTGAAGAACTTCCAGTGGCTGGACCTGGAGTCGATGTTGGCCATGGAGGATCACAACGCCATCGCCAAGCTTATCGACGCGGCCCTAATCACCGGCGCCAGCGCCGACACTCAGCTGTTTGATCACCAGCTCATGGAAGTGGAAAAGCTGCTGCGGGACAAGCACTGGCAGAAAGCCAAGGCGCTGCTTGAGGCTCTGGTGATGCCTGCGGATCTGCGCCAGCAGCAGGAGCTGCTGAAGCTGGTGGCTTTGCTGCAGTCCAGGCCCATTAAGAGCCTGTCCAAGCAGCAGGCGGATTGGTTAGTGGGCAGGTTGACTGCTCTGGCTCAGGGAGAGCATGCATCAGTGGCTCTGTATATGTTGGCGCTGATCTCCCAGGGCTTCTACCAGGCCAATGCCATTGCCGATGCCACGCCAGGAGTGGCTAACCTGAAGCAGCAGGCCCAGCCTTTGGGTCGGCTTAAAGCCAAGTACATCAAGATGACCGACGCCATACTGGCTGACAGCACCGCCTTTGCCACCAACTGGCGTTACTGATCGGCATGCAACATTACAGGGCTCCTTCGGGAGCCCTTTTTTATGGCTTTACACTGGAACGCATTGTGTACGCCAATCGAAACACCCCGGTTGTTGAAATTGTGTTGCTAAGGGGGCAGGGTTAACCAATAACAAGGAGCCTGCCAACGAGCGGGCAGAAAAGGAAGGAAGCGCCATGACCCACACAGAGTCGTTCGATCGCTGGATTCGCAGCGAGTTTATTCAATTGAATACCGAGCTAGAGCAGCTCTACTTTGCCCAACAGGACAGGGCCAATGTCCTGGGAGTGGGGGACGAGCTGAAACAGGCAATGGAGCGCCGCGGGCGCGAGCACATCAGTCGGTTGCTGGCCGAGGGCAATACCGACCAGGGGTTTGACGCCAATTTCGATCTCCTCGGCAATGTGGGGATGTACATGGCAGCCTGTCGCCGCCATGATCTGACCGAGCCTTCCAGAGAAACCAGCTCGCCCCTGAAAGAGGCGTCGGCGCTGGCGCTTCATATCGGAGCCTCGCTGGGCGTCACCCCCAGGTTTGCCACCAGTCACCTCACTACCCACTGTATGGCGAAAGAGGGCCAGCCCAAGCGCTTCACCTCTTTGGAAGATGAAGCCCTGTTCATCGACTTCAACACCCTGGCGGTGCTGGCCTACAAGCGGGCGGCCGATGCCCTGGTGCGTATTTTGCCTATGGGGATCACTCACCCTATCGCCCCCTATCTGCTGGAGGACGCCAGGGCGGCGTTGGTGGATGTGGCCAAGTGGAATCAGGTGCTGTTTGACCGCCTGGACGGAGATCGTTTCTTCCATAGTGTGCGCCCTTACTACAAGCCATTTCGAGTCGGTCAGCATGAGTATCGCGGCGCCAATGCCGGCGACTTTGCCGGCATCAACGTCATCGACATGCTGCTGGGCTTGTGTCAGGCCAACAATCCTTTCTACTCACAGCTGCTGGTGGACAAGTTCCTCTACATGATGCCTGAGGACCAGACCCTGCTGCGGGATGTGATGCGTCGCCGCAGCTTCCTGGATCAGTTGTTGGAGGTGCCACCGGCGCAGCAACAGAGCGACTGGTATCAACAGGTAGCGTCCAAGCTTATCGAGGTGCTCGATGCCCATGGCCATACGGCTCACCAGCATCATGACCAGCTTGTATCCCGCTTTATTGCCAAGCCCTCGGAAACCATGGCCAAACAGCACCTGGCTCAGGTGACTGCCAGTGGACCGCCACTGGAGGTGCTACTGCGCTCTCTGGCCAAGCTCAGGGATCTGCGCATGGCGGCGGACCGGGATGACATCCCCAGTCGTCACACAGAGGTGGCCCAGCTGAAAGCCAGTGTAAGCACAGGAGGGCAGAAGTGAGTCAGTTTCCCGTTGAGCCGGTAGAGGGGATCTATCTGCAGAGTCACTCTGTAGGTCGTCCCTGGCTGGGTGCCCAGCAAGCGGTGGCAGATCGATTTTTCCAACCCTGGAGTGAGCAGGGTGAACCCTGGGGCCAATGGCTGGAGGGAATTGGACGGTTTCAAACTGGCTTGGCCAAACTGATTGGGGGTAAGCCAGAGCAGTTCTGTCCCCAGGTCAATCTTTCCAGCGCCCTGACCAAGCTGCTGGGCGCCATCGAGCCAGATCCCAAGCGAGCCGTGTTGCTGATGTGCGAGGAGGACTTCCCCTCCATGGTGTTTGTGGCGCAGCAGGCGCAGGCCTGGGGCTGGCAGCTGAGGTTGATTCCCAAGGGCAGCGACGTCACCGAACTGCCCATGTGGCAGAGTCAGCTGACCCGAGAGGACGTGGGCCTGGTGTTCGTCACCCAGGTGCAGTCCAACACCGGCCAACAGGCACCGGTTGAGTCTATCTGCAGTTTTGCCAGAGACAGAGGCATTCGCTCCGTGGTCGACATTGCTCAGTCCATGGGCATTCTGCCGATGCAAATAGAAAGCTGGCAGGCAGACGCGGTGATCGGCTCCTGCGTGAAGTGGCTAGGGGGAGGGCCCGGTGCCGGCTTTATCTGGCTGTGTCCGGAGTTTATCCCTCAACTGGCCCCCAAGGATGTGGGTTGGTTTTCACACGCCAACCCCTTTGAATTCGACCCCCACCACTTCGAGTATCACGACGAGGCGGCGCGCTTCTGGGGGGGCACGCCATCGGTGATGCCTTACTTGCTGGCGGCTTATGCCCTGGAGCAGGCGGCAGAGGTGGGCATTGAGCGGATTCGAGCCCATAATCTGGCACTTGTGGATATGCTGGTCGTCTCCTGCCCTCAGTGGATTCGTTCACCCACAGAGGTTCATCGACGAGGCGGCACGGTGATCATTGATCCCGGAGCACGCCTGGCTGATGTGGAGGAGAGGCTGGTGAAGCTTAAGGTGCATTATGATCGCCGCGAGCTCGGCCTCAGGCTCTCCCCCCATCTGTGCAATACCCCAGAGCAGCTGCAGCAGGTTGCCGAGCTATTGAGCGCTTTGGCGGCCAAATGATCGGTCGGATTCCGGGTGATGCTCTCTTAGCCTGGAATCGCGCGGCAAATAGGCAAACGATCCCTTGGGGGGTTGCAGAGAAAACCTGTGCCGCTACAATGACTCTCGTCCTCTGGAGACAGAGACAGAAAGATTAAGCGGCACTAGCTCAGTGCAGGGTAAAGAGCAGCGCAACCTTGCTGTGATTAGCCTGACACTAAATAGATGCGAAGATTTAAGCGGCACTAGCTCAGCTGGTAGAGCGCAACCTTGCCAAGGTTGAGGTCACGAGTTCGAACCTCGTGTGCCGCTCCAAACTTTCCCTGACCGGGAATCAAAAATATGGCGCGTTGGCAGAGTGGCTATGCAGCGGATTGCAAATCCGTGGACCTCGGTTCGACTCCGGGACGCGCCTCCACTTTGACGAGAAAGCGGTAACCTTTGGGTTGCCGCTTTTTTCGTTTCGGGCGTTTAATGGCGAAGAGGATTGCAAATCCGTGGACCGTAATTCTGCCAACCCCCTCGACTCCGGGACGCGCCTCCACTTTTGACGAGAAAGCGGTAACCTTCGGGTTGCCGCTTTTTTCGTTTGGATTCAGAGTGGCAGGAGCAGCGGATTGCAAATCCGTGGACCGTAATTCTTCCAACTCTCGACTTAGCCTGTGTCGCCAAAGCAAAAAGAAACGGCCACCTTTGGTGACCGTTGTACTTATCGTCTGTGATGGAGCCTCAGTAGACATCTTCCAGTTCGAGGGCGCGCTCCAAAGTCTCTTTTACCTTGCAGTGCAGGGCGTCGGTGATCCCCCCGGTGCCACTGGCCCTGTGGGAGAGGAACTCGCACTTGGCGTCACGGTAATCGATCCATTGTCGGTGCAACCCCTCAAGCTCCTTTTGCCGCTCAGGAGTAAGTCGCTCCAGTGCCTGCTCCAGGGCGTAGAGTAACCTTTCCGTCTTCCTGTCCAGTTCCAGCTCCAAGCAGCTGTTCAGTTCAGTTTCGCTGCTGGCCTCTCGGGCACACAACTCATATTCGCCGCTGTAGCGCATCTCCTCTGCCAGGGTGGGCAGAGTCAGCAACGCCAGGCAAAGGCCTAGGGCACGCATGAGGGTCTCCTGATGACGTCTCGTACACCCAGACTATGCATTAGGCGCTTAATACTCAAGTATCTTGCTGTATTGAAGGATCTTTAATTGCTGACATCAGGTAGTTCACCTTGTCGCTGGAGCTAAGTCGCCAGCGGCGGGTTAGCGGGTTGTAGCTCATGCCACGGGGAGAGTCACACCGGAAACCCATGGGGGTGAGGGCGTCTGCCGCCTCTTCGGGCGTCACGAAGGCCTGCCAACTGTGAGTGCCCCTGGGCAAAGCCCGCAGAACGTACTCGGCCCCGATGATGCCGATCAGATAACTTTTCCAGGTGCGATTCAGTGTGGCCACCACCATCATTCCCCCGGGATTTACCAGATCGCCGCACTCTTGCAGCAGGCGCGTGGGGTTCGGTACGTGCTCCACCACTTCGGTATTGAGCACCAGATCAAAGCGGGCACCTTCCTCCACCAGTGTCTGGCTCAGGCAGTGACGGTAGCTCAGATGGGCAGACAGTTCCCAGCCATTTTGCCGGGCAACCCGAACATTGACCGCGCTGGCATCGATGCCCAGGACCTGATGCCCTGCGCGAGCCAGGGGCTCGGTAAGAATGCCGGCGCCGCAGCCGACGTCGAGAATAGATAAGGGGGTATTGCCGAAATGTCGTTGAATTTCATTGAGAATGTGGTGAAGTCGTACTCGGTTAAATTCGAGCACGGTGTGGAATGCGCCGTCTGGTTTGCGCCACTCTTCGGCGAGGGCGTCAAAGCGCCGAACCTCCTCGGGAGAGAGGTTGTCCGGCGTTCCAATGAGCTTGTCTTTGCTGAGCATGGCCCTTAACTCTCTGAAATAGCTAAGTATGACATACGAAAGTCAGGGCCGTTGGGATCACCCTTGTTGGCGGATAAGGGTTTTCACCAGATCGATGTAGCGCTGCTTGCACTCATCGGATTGGGTGCCCGTCAACGCTTTCCAGGCTTGATACTTGGCGTGTTCTGCCATCTTGAATACCGATGGAGCGCTGCCTGTCACGTCTCCCTGAGTTGCCTGCTTGAACAGGCCATAGAGCGACAGCAGGTGGTCATTGCTTGGGCGGCTGGGCAGTTGCTTCACCTCTTGCTGGCTTTGCTCAAATGCCTGGTTCAGTTCATCCATGTGGGGTCTCCTTTGGGTGGGTTAAGGCTAAAGCTAGCGTCTTTAATGAGGACTGACCAGTCGATTAGATCAAGAAAACGTCGATTTTCCATTGGCTTGTCTTCGAACCTCGGTGAACTGACCGTGGATTGATGTATAGGGGCTAGCAACGCTAAACCGTGCAGAAATTGTGACTTAAATCGCTGTTTCTATGGTGTCAGGTCAATAAACGCGCTGTAGGGGACAGTAGACTGGTTTCAGCACAACGATTAATGGAGGCGTTATGCACCAAGGCGCTCAGCAGAAGCAGACCCAGGAATCCAACCTGAAACGCACCCGCGTATGGCGCTCGCTCCAGCAGGGATGGCGACACTGGGTGCCCGAAGGGGGACGGGTCGCTATGTGGGACCCGGATGATGAGCTGGAAACCGGTCTGGTTCAACTGGGTTATGAAGTGCTGGACAGGGAGCAGTCTGCACAGGGACCGCTGCACGCCTTACTGTTCCGCGATCTGGCCCCGTTGGCCATTTTGGCATTGCCCGGCATCGAATCCCTGTTAGCCCGCCTTCGCCCAGGCGGCGTGTTGATTCAGATCTGTCAGCAGGGCGGTAAAGGTTGTGCCGGTCTGAGCATAGTCTCAGGTTTCAAGGCGGGCTGGTCATTGAAGGCCCGTTATGAAGGGGCGGAAGCGGACCGGGGCGTTACCCTGGTTTGGAAGCCCTAATCTGAAGATCACCCAAGCCAGCAGGCCGAGATCGCCTCTGCTGGAAATTGCTGTGGAAACCGGGCATGATCCCTGGTCTAAGTACCAGAGGATATAGCTATTATGTTGAAAAACATGGCATTTGGTGTTGCTTTGCTGGCAGCTTCAGCTCAGGCGGTCGACGCACCCAAAAACGTCATCTTCTTCATTGGCGACGGCATGGGACCCGCTTATACCACTGCTTATCGCTATTACCAGGCTGACAGCAAAGTCAGTCAGGTGTCAGAAACCGTTTTTGATCGCCTGCTTAGCGGCAGTGCCAGTACCTTTCCCCACGATGATACCGTCGTCACCGACTCTGCCGCAGGTGCCACTGCCCTGGCCACAGGCACCAAGAGTTACAACGGGGCTGTTGGTGTGGATGAGCATAAGCAACCTCTGGACAGCATGCTGGTGCAGGCCAAGTCTTTGGGATGGCATACCGGGGTGATCGCCACCTCTCATGTGACCCATGCAACGCCAGCCAGTTTCGTCGCCCATGCCCATTCCCGCAAGAACTACCAGGAGATCGCCGAACAGTTCTACAGCCGCCGTCTTAACCAAGACCAGCCACTGGTGGACCTGATCCTCGGTGGTGGGCAGCGTTACTTCCCCATGGAACCCAATCAGTTGGGGCAAAGAATGGTGAACTGGGGTTATCAGTATGCAGATACGCTTTCCCAAGTGGACAGCCTGACGCGCCTGCCTGCCCTGGGGCTGTTTGCGCCGAAGCAACTGCCTTATGCCATTGACAGTGATCGGCCTAAGCGCCTGAGCACCATGGTTACCGCCGGATTGCGTCTGCTGAGTCAGTCTGACACCCCCTTCTTCCTGATGGTGGAAGGCAGTCTCATTGACTGGTGCGGTCACGACAACGACATCGCCTGCGCCATGAAGGAGATGGAGGATTTTGCCGGTGCCATCGAGGTGGCAGAGGCTTTTGCACAGGAGCGCGGGGATACCCTGATCCTGTTCACGGCCGATCACTCCACCGGTGGTCTGACTCTGGGCGCCGACGGGGAGTACCGTTGGGAGGCGCAGACGGTGAAGCAGGTCAAAGCATCATTGCGCACCATCACGGACGCGCTGTTGAACCAAGCGCCGGAGCAGTTTCCACCGATCTTGGCCCGCTATGTGGGTTTTGAGTTGACTCAGGATGAACTGAACGAGCTGACCCAAGTGTCTAAAGAGGAGGAAGCGCTGCGCTGGAAGCTGGCGAGCATCCTCAGCGCCCACAGCTATACCGGGTGGACCACCAGCGGCCACACAGCCGTCGATGTGCCCCTTGGGGCTATGGGGCCTGGGTCTGAACAGTTCAGGGGTCACCTCGATAACACCGAGATCGCCGAAGCCTTAAAGCAGATGATTCGCTAGTCTTATCTGCACCGATGAGAAGCCCGCCAAATGGCGGGCTTTTTTGTGCACCAATGTAAAGAATGACTGAAGAAGTAACCTCAGAGAAACTAATTTTTTACCAGGGTGACAAAGGGAGTGCCGGGAGTAGAAATGGCGTGAATTAGATCAATAAGATGTTAGGTTATAAGAACAATTTCAGGGGAGAGCGACATGAACAGCAAGGAATGGGTGTTTTTGAGTGCAGCAGCCTTGGTATTGGCAGGCTGTGGTGGCGAGAGGCCTCCGACCCCGGTGGGGGAAGCCAGCGAGTTTACCCATGCACACAACAGTCGTGTGGCTCAGTCTCTGCCCCTGGCCAGCCAGCAGGCGTTCGAGGATGCCCGCCGCGGCTTGATCGCCTCTCCTGAGTCCCTGACCGTTAAAGATGAAGAGGGAACGGTGATCTGGTCGCTGCAGCAGTACGCTTTCCTGATGGATGATGCGCCGGATACGGTTAATCCCAGCCTGTGGCGTCAGGCCCAGTTGAATAATCTGGCTGGCTTGTTTGAGGTGAGCCCCGGGATCTACCAGGTACGAGGTTTCGATCTGGCCAACATGACCCTGATTCGTGGTGAACAGGGGTGGATCCTGGTGGACCCGCTGACCAGTTTAGAGACCGCCCAGGCGGCGTTGGCCTTCGCCTTTGATCACCTTGAATCCGATCCCATCACAACCATCATCTACACCCACAGTCATGTGGATCACTTTGGCGGCGCCGAGGCGGCCAGAGAGTACGCCGACGGCGAACTGACGGTGGTGGCGCCAGCGGGTTTTATGAAGGAAGCCACCAGTGAAAACATCCTGGTGGGCACCGCCATGGTGCGACGGGCCGGCTACCAGTATGGACGTAAGCTGTCAGTCTCGCCGCTGGGGCATGTGGACCTGGGGTTGGGCAAGTCGGTCGCGTTTGGCACCGTGGGTTTGATACCGCCCAACCTGGATGTGATGCAAACCGGAGAACGCCTCACGCTGGATGGGGTGGAGTTTGAGTTCCAGATGGTCTCCGGCTCAGAAGCCCCCTCAGAGTTCACCTTTTACCTTCCTCAGCAAAGGGCTTTCTGCGGCGCCGAGATGGTGTCGCAAACCATGCACAACCTCTACACCCTCCGTGGTGCCAAGGTTCGCGATGCTTTGGGGTGGAGCAGATACATCGATGAAGCAGCGAACCGCTACCAGGATGCCGAGATCTATTTTGGCGGCCACCACTGGCCGGTGTGGGGGCAGGAGAGGGTACAGGGTTTTCTGAACAGTCAGCGTGACCTCTATAAATTCATCCACGACCAGACCCTGAGGCTGGCCAATCAGGGCTACACGCCGGGGGAGATCGCCGAACAGCTGCAGTTGCCTCAAGGGTTGAGGGAGGAGTTTTCTGCCAGAGGCTATTACGGCACCTTGAAACACAATATTCGAGCGGTCTATCAATTCTACTTTGGCTGGTATGACGGCAATCCGGCACATCTGGACCCACTGCCACGCTCCTCGGCGGCCAGGCGCTATGTAGAGCTGGCTGGCGGCGCCGAAGCGATGCGCAATAAGGCGACCGCAGCCATGGATCTGGGTGAGTACCGCTGGGCAGCCGAGCTGCTTAATCACCTGGTGTTCTTCGACCCCGATGACAGCAGTGCCAAAGAGATGCTGGCCCGGGCTTACGAGCAGATGGGGTATCAGGCCGAATCTGGTACCTGGCGTGACTCCTATCTGAGCGCTGCCCTGGAGTTGCGGGAGGGGGTGCCCGAGGGGCTGAGTATGGAGAAGAAGATGGCCGGAGTTCTTTATCAGACCGATACGCCTCATTTCCTCGACGCTCTGGCCACCAGAGTCGACTATGAGGCCGCCGGTGTGGAACGCTACGCCCTGGTACTAGAGATCCTGGGCGCCCAGGAGCGTTATTTGCTGGAGATCGCCAACGGGGTACTGCACTACCGGACCTTGAATGATGAGCCAGAAGAGTCCATTCCGTATCTCGGGCTCAGCCGCAAGCTGTTCATCCAGGTGGCCTCTCGTCAGGTGGCTATGCAGGACCTGGTCACCGGTGACAACCTCAGTGTGGATGGCAGCATCATGGACATGGTGGCCTTCTTCCGACTGTTTGAACCTGTTAACGGTGATTTTTCCATCGTCGAACCATAAAATTATTTATCTTGATGACCGGCGCCGAAGCGAATAAACTTCGGCGCCGATTTACTTTCCGGTTACAAATGTATTCCGATCCGGTAAATCGACTCTTCTTCAGGAACCTCGGGAGCGTGCCGCTCTCTAAAGGTGGAGTGTTTAAGGGACGGTATTGATGAACTGGCTAAAACGCGGATGCTACTGGGCCGCACTGGGATTGATCCTTTTCCCATTTCTTGCCCTGCTGTTTGAATTTCCTCTGGCCTTCCAGGTGTATGATGATGTTGGTCACCGCCACGGTGCCAGCAGCGAACTCAAGCAATTTGTGCTGGCCAACTACTGGCTGCCCTCATGTTGGTTGGCGTCGGGCCTGTTGCTGATCGGTGCCGGCATCGAGCGGCGTACTCTGCCCATGGCCTTTGGCGGCGGACTGCTGCTGCTGTTTCCCCTGATTCATTATGGTGTTGCTCGTCTGAGTGCTTCATTGCTGAGCAGCTGTGACGATTGCCGGGTGTTCGGTCCCTCCGAGCTTGTGGTGAACATCATCATCGTGATGTTGGGCGCCCTGGTTCTGCAACGCTGGCGCAATCCGAGCGCCTGAAAGACCGGGCCTGTCGCCTTGTGCGCCTGTGAACCCTCTGTTAGCTTGAAAGGTTAGACAAGCGAAAGGGCGCAGGGGGATGCGATGCCAGTCAGGGAAAGAATGGCTCATGAAGGGGTTGAAGGCGTGCGGGTAGGGCGCTTCAATCAGGGGATCAACACCACCTTCATCCTCTACCGCATCGGCGAAACCCAGATTGACACCGGACCGCCAAACCAGTGGGCCACCATACGTCGTCTCCTCGATGCCCAACCTCCCAAGCGGCTGTTGCTGACCCATCATCATGAAGATCATGCGGGCAACGCCGCCCGAATCGCCACCCGCTACCATTTGACCCCTCTGGCGCCCGAATTGGGCCGGGCCAAGCTGGCTCGGGGTTATCGCATTCCCCCTATTCAGAGGCTGATCTGGGGCAGCCCACAGCCTGTGGAGACCCAAACTCTGCCTGAGCAGGTTCCGATGGCTGCAGGTGGAGCGCTGCATGCGGTTCATACCCCGGGACACGCTAAGGACCTGACCTGCTTCCACTGGCCGGATCGGGGTTACCTGTTTAGCGGGGATCTCTACCTGTCCAAGTCGATCCGTTACCTGAGGGCGGATGAAAACCTGTTGCAGTTGATGCAGAGCATCAACAAGGTGCTGGCGCTGGAGTTTGATGTGCTGTTTTGCCCTCACAGGGGCATAGTCCCTCAGGGCCACCTGGCCTTGAGGGAGAAGCTGGATAACCTGCGCGGACTGTGTGACAAGGCCAGTGCTTTGCATCGGGAGGGGATAGAGCCTGACGAGATCATCAACCGGCTGTTGGGGCCGGAAGATTGGCTGTCCAAGCTCAGTGGCTACAACATCAGCAAGGGCAACCTGATCAGGCAGGCGGTGGCAATCGATTCGGCTAAGGTGTAGCGATTTACGACGACAATGACAAAGGGGCCTGAGGGCCCCTTTGTTGTCTGCCTTTGGCGTGCGGATGTTACTCTACGGCGGGCACGCTCTCCTGCGCCCTTTGTGAGAGGCGGTGGATCACCTGGTTGCTGCTGCCTCGCCAAAGCAAAGAGGGATCCGCCAGTTCCTGTTCGAAACGGCCGTCGATCAGCACATCCAGATAGGGCAGCAGTGCCCGCTGCGCTTCGTCCAGCTCATCCAGGCGGTAACCTGTCCAGCACCAGATGTCTTTGTCTGGGCAGTGCTCCTTGACCCGGGTCACCAGCTCGAGAATGGCGGGTACATTGGCCGGGTGCAGAGGGTCTCCGCCGGAGAGGCTCAGGCCACGGCGTTTGATGCGGGTGTCGCTCAGATCACGGATGATCTGGTCAGCCATCTCCTCGGTGAAGGGGTGACCGGAGTCCAGTCGCTGGGTGCTCTGGTTGTAACACCCCTTACACTGATGGACACATCCCGCCACAAACAGGGTGCAGCGAGTGCCCAGTCCATTGACCACGTCCACCGGATAATAGTTGTGATAGTTCATTGAGGGGCCCTTCATCAAAAAGGGCAGGGACAGGCCCTGCCCTCTATCATGTACTCAAATGCTACAGGTGCTTAATCCGACGCTTTACCTCTTCCTGCTTACCCTCGTTGAAGGGACGGGCGTCAGGGCTGCCCAGGTAACCGCATACACGTCGGGTCACGGACACCTTAGCCGGATCATGGTTGCCGCACTTGGGGCAGGTGAAGCCTTTTGAGGTGCAATCGAACTCACCGGTGAAGCCGCACTTATAGCACTCATCGATGGGGGTGTTGGTGCCATAGTAGGGCACGTGCTGGTAGGCGTAATCCCACACGTCTTCCAACGCCTCGACGTTTTTCTGCATGTTGGGGTACTCGCCGTAGCAGATGAAGCCACCGTTGGCGATTTTCGGATAGGGCTTCTCGAAATCGATCTTATCGTAGGGGTTCACCTTCTTTTCCACATCCAGGTGGAAACTGTTGGTGTAGTAGCCCTTATCGGTTACGCCGTCGACAACGCCGAACTGGCGCTGATCGATCTTGCAGAACCGGGTGCACAGGTTTTCACTGGGGGTGGAGTAGAGGCTGAAGCCGTAGCCGGTTTGTGCTTTCCAGGCGTCGGTAGCGGCGCGCAGACGCTCTACGATGGTCAGGGCCTTGGTGCGCATCTCCTCGGAGTCAAACACGTGACCACAAGCCCCGTACAGGGCGTTTACGGTCTCATGCAGACCAATGTAGCCCAGAGAGATGGAGGCTCGGCCATTTTTGAAGATTTCACTGATGTCATCGTCCGGCTTCAGGCGAACACCGCAGGCACCCTCCATGTACAGGATGGGGGCCACCCGTGCCTTAACGCCTTCAAGGCGGTCGATGCGGGTCATCAGGGCCTTCTTCGCCAGCGCCAGGCGATCGTCCAGCAGTTCGAAGAACAGGTTCTCATTGCCCTTGGCTTCGATGGCAATGCGGGGCAGGTTAAGGCTGACCACGCCCAGGTTGTTGCGACCTTCGTGCACCAGCTGGCCGTCCTGCTCATAGGCGGACAGGAAGCTACGGCAACCCATGGGGGTTTTGAAGGATCCGGTCACCTCGACCACACGGTCATAGTTGAGGATATCCGGGTACATACGCTTGGTGGAGCACTCCAGCGCCAGCTTCTTGATGTCGTAGTTGGCGTCGCCCTCTTTGTGGTTCAGGCCATCGCGGATGGCGAACACCAGTTTGGGGAACACCGGGGTCTTGTGGTTCTTGCCCAGGCCCACCATGCGCACCTTGAGGATGGATTGTTGGATCAGGCGGCTCTGCCAGCTGGTACCCAGGCCAAAGCCGAAGGTTACGAAGGGGGTCTGGCCATTGGCGGTATGCAGGGTGTTGACCTCGTACTCCAGGCTCTGGAAGGCGTCATAACACTCCTTCTCGGTGCGAGCCATGGCGTAGGCCTTCACGTCGGATACCTGCCACTCCTTGCCCACTTCCAGGTGCTTTTCGTAGCTCTTGGTAACGTAAGGTTCCAGCACCTCATCGATGCGGTTGATGGTGGTACCACCATAGATGTGGCTGGCGACCTGGGCAATGATCTGTGCGGTCACCGCGGTGGCGGTGGAGATGGACTTGGGTACGTCGATTTCGGCGTTACCCATCTTAAAGCCGCCGGTCAGCATCCCTTCCAGATCGATCAACATGCAGTTGAACATGGGGAAGAAGGGGGCGTAGTCCAGGTCGTGATAGTGGATCTCTCCGCACTCATGGGCCTTGACCACATCCCGAGGCAGGATGTGTCGGGTGGCGTAGTGCTTGGCAACGATGCCGGCCAGCAGGTCACGCTGAGTGGGGATCACCTTGGAGTCCTTGTTGGCGTTTTCGTGGAGCAGGGCAGCGTTGCTCTGATCCACCAGGCCACGGATCTCCCGGTTCAGGCGGCTATTGGATTCGCGGGCAATATCGCGGTCGTGGCGATATTCGATGTAGGCACGGGCCACCGCTTTGTAGGGGCCCGACATCAGATGGTTTTCCACCATCTGCTGGATCTCGTCGATGTTGACGTTGCCAGACTCAGCCAGTTCCTGCTCAATGGTGTCGGAGACACGTTGAGCGTAATCATCATCCTTGACGTCAGCTGCCATGGCAGCCCGTGCGATAGCGTCGCGAATCCTTGCGCTATCAAAGGGCACCTGACAACCGTCTCTCTTAATCACAACTGGCATGAGAAAAAATCCTTAAGAATGTAGGAATAGGCCTTGACAAGCACTACATCTTGTTGCCTTGTCTTGAATATGGCCCATATGTGGGGGTACGACGCATATTAAGCGCCAAAATTCCGTCGGATAAATTGATCGCGATCAAGAAGATCACTACCCAAAATTCGAATGAGGTTACCGCCAGGTGATTCATTGGTTTTGATCAAGTTTTTCAAAAGTAATCAAGATGTATCGGTGATGATCCTTTGATGTGATCTCTGAACACAGAGTCGGCGGTTGTCGATGCAAAAATGAGGGGGGCAGAGTGTGATGGAAACAGTGTTCGTCATACTCGTCCCTGTGGATGGATTCACAGCTTGTGGAAAACCCGCTCCGCCCCTTGGTTGCCCTGCCTTAGAGCTGTGGTTAGATCCTTGTTAAACAATCGATCGCAAAAAGCGGTTTTTGATAACAAAAAAAGGGAGCGTTTGCTCCCTTTTTGCTCAGTGCGAAGTGACCCTCTTTTTACAGCTTTTCGCTGCGATCAAGAATGGTTTCCATCTCGTCCATCAGTCGGTTCATTCGCTTAAAGATCGCTTCATAAGGCTGGGCGGAAGCCAGGTCGACCCCGGCGTTTTTCACCAGGTCATATGGGTAGTCGCTGCCACCGGACTTCAGCAGGTTAAGGTAGCGATCGTAGGCCGCCTTGTCGCCGCTGAGTACCTCATCGGCGAAGGCCGCAGAGGCTGCGATGGAGGTGGCGTACTGATACACATAGAAGTTGTAGTAGAAGTGGGGCACATAGGCCCACTCGATGCCGTAGGCGTCATCGATGGCCATCACGCCTTTATCGTGACCGTGGTAGCGACGCAGCAGGTCCAGGAAGATCTCTGAAGCGCGGGTGTCACTCAGGGGTTGGCCCTTCTCCACCTCTTCGTGGATGGCACGCTCAAATTCCGCAAACATGGTCTGACGGAAGAAGGTCTGGCGGAACTTCTCCAGAGTTTGGCCCAGGTAGTAGAGGCGTTCATTGTCGTCAGCGGCGTTTTTCAGCGCGTAGTCGGTGAGCAGGTGCTCCTGGAACGTGGAGGCGATCTCTGCGGTAAAGGTGGCGTAGCCTGCGGTGGCGTAGTGCTGATTGGCGTTGGCATACACCGAGTGCGTGGCGTGGCCCCACTCGTGGGTCAGGGTAGACACCGAGGTGTAGTCATCGTTGTAGTTCATCAGCACGTAGGGGTGAACGTCGTAGGCGCTGCCGCTCATGTAGGCACCAGAGCGCTTGCCCAGTTTGGGGTAAGTATCCATCCAGCGCTGATCCAGGCCGGTGCGGATCTTATCGACGTAAGCATCGCCCATGGGCTCCAGGGAGGCCAGCATCATCTCAATGCCGCGCTCGATGGGATAATCACCTGTGGCTTTGACCACGGCTGGGTAGATGTCAAAATAGCCTTGATCATCCAATTTCAGCATACGAGAGCGTAACTTAAGGTAGCGCTGCAGGGTGTCCAGGTTGGCGTTGGTGGTGTCTACCAGGGCGCTGTATACCTCAACCGGAATGTTGTCTTCGCTCAGGGCTGCTTCCAGGGCGGAGTCGTGGTTGCGGCTGCGAGCGTTGAATACGTCGGCTTTGACATTGGCATCCAGCAAAGAGGCGATGGTGCGACGGTACTTGGACAGGGTGCCAAAGAAGTTGTCGAACGCCTTTTTACGTACGTCGCGATCCGGGTGGCTGCGGAAGCGGGCGTAGGTGGCCTGGTTCAGGGTCACCAGTTCGCCATCCAGTTCCACTTCAGGCCAGGGCAGTTCGGCATTGGTGAAGGTGGCGTAACTGGAGTAAGGAGCACTGGTGATGGTGCCGGCGGCGGCCAGAATCTTCTCTGCAGCGGGCGCCAGGGTGTGGGCCTTGCCGCGCAGGATGTTTTCCAGCGGGAAGCGGTAGTCGGCCAGACGAGGCTCGGACTTCACCATGGCCATGACCTTCTCTTCACCCAGGCCGATCAGCTCAGGGTTGATAAAGGAGGAACCCTGGTGGAAGCGGTTGGCCAGCATGGCGATGGACTGACGCTTGGCCCCGTTGTCCGAGTTCCGCAGATCGGTGTCGGCATTGAGGTTGGCGTAGACATACAGCTGGGACAGGGTCTTGGACAGGCCGTAATAGAGATCCATGGCATCGGCCAGGGTTGCGGCAGATTGACCCAACTTGCCCTGATAGGCGGCGAGTTGGTCCAATTGCTTCTCCAGGCTGGTTTTTTGACCCTGCCACTGTTGCCAATCGGCGTAGAGTGGGGTCAGATCCCAGTTCTGTTGAGACTCCTCGGCCACCAGGGCCGGTGAAAGGGCGGCGCCGGCAAACAGGGCCAGGCCAATCAGTGACTGCTTAAACATTGTAAGTCCATATAATCGTTATGGTTAAAGACAGCAGCAGCTTAGCAACTGTGACGCAATGCTGTGAAACAACATTGGTAACAGAATGAAAAAGAGTGACAAGGCGCACCAAAATGACAGTGCGGGCATCAGAATGACCCCGAAACAGCAGGTGCTGGCCCTGTTGGATCAGTGCCTGGCTACTGGTGTGCGAGGTCGGGTGCAGGCGGTAATCAAGCAGGCGATCGCCGACATCGACGGTCAGGGAAAGGCATCGGGTTATCAGCATGCGGAAAGCGACATCAATGAAGCGGACTATCCCGGCCTTATCTTTAAGGTCGGCCGACACAAGCGCCGCTGGGTCTATCGCTATACCCCCAAGGGGGCGAAGAGTACCCGCCAGCTCACCCTGGGCTATTACCCGCAGATGGACCGCCAAGCGGCGATCGAGGCCTGGCAGCAGTACAGGCTGGCGCTGCAGGGCGAGGCGCCAGCCCCCCAGGGTACGCCTTTGCCTATCGGTGTTGAACAGTTCGCCGAATGGGCGAAATCCCGGCGCCGTCGCTGGAGAGCGGAGGTGCGACAGCTGGAGAGCCTGTTTGAGGGTGAGTTTGCCAATCGCACCGGCGAGTCTCTGACTCTGGAGGAGGTGACGTCGCTGGTGGCGCCTCAGCAGCCTGGAGCTAAGCACCGGCTCAGTCTGCTTCGGTTGTTCTTCAGGGTGGCTCGAGGACTGGAGTCTGTTCAGGGGTGGATGAGCCAAGGAGTGGCCTGTCCGTGTGAAGGCGTTAGCCTGACCCGTACGACCGTCTTGAACCATAAAATTGGCTGGAGAGAGGTCGGTCGATACCACAAGGCGGTGTTGGCGCTGGACGACTCTGAGGCATACAAACCCCTTCTCCTGATGCAACTGAGTAATCTTGTCGGGTTCAAATCTCTGTGCCAGTTAAGCTGGTCTGAGTTGGATCTGGAGAGGGGCTTCGCCCGCCTTCAGATCGAGGGAAAGACCCGTTTCCTGATGCTCTCACCGGATACTCTGGTCTGGCTCAAGCGTCGTCATCGCGACACCTCAGTGGGTCCTTGGGTGTTCAGCTGCCCCACGGATTCCAGTAAGCCGCTCCCGGAAAGTTACCCAGTAAAACTAATGAGTGTTCTGAAGGGGCAGTGTGGCCTGGATAGGCGCTTTACCACCGCGTCCATCAGAGAGCTGGCCTGTCATTGGTTGGAAGAGCAGGGGAGAGAGGTGCCTAACCGTCCTTGGCCGCTGGTTGAAGAGAAGCCGACAGAAGGGCAGGTCGGGGAGCTTTCTGAGCTATCAAGAATATGGGTCAAAAGGCTACACATCCAAAAGTCCGCCAGCTGATTCAGACAGACATCTGGCCGCTTCCATTTTTTATCGGCTTTTACGTGGTGTAACTGCTTTTGTAATCTCGTGGTTTTTGATGGCTTTCTGCGGCCATGTGTGTGGGCTCATGCTCGCCAAACATGACGCCCCACTGTTTACCGGCCTTGCCTGGTCCCTTGGTTTCAATTCCATGGACGGCTCCAGATAAAAGAGGCACCTTTGGGACGGTACCCTTGTGGACTCAGGCAAATTTCCGAAGCGCCTGGGTCTTCCCCCTCCAGATTTCCGGCGTCTTTGGGTAGGTGTAAATCGATTGGGGCAGCTAGTGCTCTGCCCTGTTCGTGGTTACATCAAGCGGTGGTCTCGTCACCTCTGCGCTGACATTTCGAGACGGATTCCAAGGTAACCATTAGAAATTATTATTCGGTATGTGTGGGTTTTTTCAGAGTGACAGAGAGAGTGAGAGTGACAACCCGATGACATCAATGTGGAAAAATTGCTCTGGTCTGGTAACTTAAACCGTATAGGAAGCAGAGGGGCGACAGACCCCTTCATTTGTATCAGGGAGACCAGGCCAATGACTGCCATCTACATTCAGCGTAACCACACTCTGGGCCATCAGGGCATCCGCGATCTCAGTGAGCAGGTCGCCCAGTCATTGGCCAACGACTACCAGGTCACCTGGCAGTGGCAGGGTGAGCAACTGACCTTTCGTCGCAGCGGTGCCAAAGGCGTGCTGGTTCCCGAACCTCATCAGGTGACCATAGAGATGAAATTGGGCCTGATGTTGATCCCTTTTGCCCCCGTCATTCGACAGGGCATTGAGTCGCAACTGGACACCCTCCTTATCTGACACAAGATTGACCAATCTCAATTTTTCCCTGCCGTTTAGAATGTCCCTTCTAAAGATCCGCCGTACTCTGACCATGACAAAAGAAAACTTTCCCGTCATGGAGGCAACATGTTGAAGCGACTATTTGGATCAAAGAATGCCGATGCCGACACCCAAGAGGCACTGTATCGGAAAATCTGGCTGGCAGGACTCGGCGCCTATTCCAAGGGTGCGGAAGAGATCAGCCAACTGTCTGAGCGAGGTCTGGGCCTGTTCGATGAGCTTCTTGAGCGGGGTAAAGAGCTTGAGTCCTCAACGGTAGAGCGCGTATCCGAAGCATCCAGCCAGACCAAGGATGCCTTCGAGGCGCAACTGCACAACCAGGTTCAGAAGGTAACCGGTCTTGAGGCCGAGCAACTGGAAGAGCTGGAGTCCAAGATTGATCGTCTGACTGCACTGGTAGACAAGATGGCCGAAGATAAAGCCGCCGCCAAGGTAGCCCCTAAAGCCACCGCGACCCCTAAGGCTCCGCCTAAGGCCGCCGCCAAGCCAGCCGTTAAGCCTGCAGCAAAACCAGCAGCTAAGCCTGCGGCCAAGACCACTCGCCGTACCACCACTAAACCCGCCTAATGCCGCGGTGTAAGGAGCACATGATGAGCAACGAAGTTAAGGGAATGCCACCCGTAGAAGGCGTTGATAACGAGCAACTGGCTCGAAACATCTGGCTCGCCGGCCTGGGTGTTTACAGCCGCAGCATCGAAGAAGCGAAGGAGCTGGAAGGCAAATCCGGTGACCTGTTCGAGAAGCTGGTTGAGCGCGGTCGTGAAGTGGAAGCCAACACCCGAGCCCGGGTCGAGGATAATCTGGATCGCGCCAACGAAGAGGTGGAAGCTCGGGTTCACAACCTGTTTTATCGCCTCAGCGGCATCCATCCACGTCAGATTGATGAGCTGAACGCCAAGGTAGATAAGCTGGCCGAGGCAATCGAGAAGCTGGCCAAGTAGGCCAGAGGGAGGGCGCATGACCACTCTGTCCCTGTCTGAGCTGGTGTTCCTGCTTTTCGAAAGCGACTCGACACCATTGCATGTGTCAGGGCTGATGATGTTGCGCCCTCCGCAAGACGTCCAAGACTTTGGTCTGCGTCTCCACCGGCAGCTGGTACGCTGCGGACCGGTGGTGGCGCCATTTGATCAAGTGATCCACTTTACGCCCTCCCGGGTGCCCAAATGGCAGCCGGTGGATGAGGTGGATCTTTCCTACCATGTCCGTCTCGCCAAATTGCCCAATCCCGGTGATGCAGACCAGCTGATGGAGTTGGTTGCCCGCATTCACAGCTATCGACTCGACCGCAGTCGTCCTTTGTGGGAGCTGTGGGTGATTGATGGCCTGGAAAGCGGCGATATCGCCCTGGTGATGAAGTTCCACCACGCACTTACCGACGGCCTGCGCGCCGCCAGCCTGGTGGCGGACAGTTTTGAGTTGTCTGAGCGCCTGGGATACCTGGTGCCGTTCTGGCAGTTGGGCAGTCGAATCGATGAGCAGCCTCCGGAGCTCAGTCAATGGCTGGAGGCCCTGTCTCCCTCTTTCTGGGTGAAGCAGGCCAAGATAGGGCTGGACAGCCTGAAGCTGTTGGGGATGGCTGCGGGAGACCGCCTGTCACTGACTGCCAGTGGCATACGTCTGCCCTTTACCGCACCGCGTACCCCTTTTAACGACATCAGCTCGGACAGGGCCAAGCAGGTGATCCTGGCCAAACTGCCGGCCAGTCGACTCAGCCGACTGGCCACCTATACCGGTGCCCGATTTGATGATGTGGTGCTGACTCTGTGTGATATGGCCCTGCACCGCTACCTCAAGGTGCACAACTGGCGGGACAGGGACCCCCTGGTGGCCATGGTGCCGCTGAGAGACGGTGAGGACGGCGACCGGCTGCATATGATCTCCGTTGGCCTGGTGGAACTGGGCAAGCCTGGCTTGACCCCGATGCAGAGACTGAAAGCCATAGGCAGGACCAATCGCCGCATCAGAGAGCAGACCCGGCGAACCAGTGCCAAAGCCTACAATCGATACTCCTCCGCGGTGAATGCCCTGGCCCTGGTGGCGGCTCGTTATGACAACAAGCAGTGGCTGCCACCCGCGGCCAACATGCTGATCACCGAAGTGGAGGCGGCGGACCATCCTCTCTCCCTATTGGGGGCCAAATTGACTGCCAGTTACCCTCTGTCTCTGCTGATGCCGGGCCAGACCCTCAACATGACCTTGATGCATTACGATGGGGTGCTGCACTTCGGCCTGGTGTGTTGTCGTCACTCCTTGCCGGGTATCGAGTCTTTTGACCGCTACCTTGAGGAGGGTTTGGAAGAGCTTGAGTCCTCAGTGTTTTCTCACATATCATCTAGACTCGCTCCCGCAAACTAAGGAAACTGGATGTCCAGCTGGCGTGCTAAGGCTTTAAACAAGGTCCTCTACCGGGCGATTCGTGGTCGCCTGGAGCGCTGCAATGACATCCTGTCGGTCCGGGGGGTGATTGCCGGACTGGATAAGCTCAACTCCTACATCGGCACCCCAGGCGGCCTGGAGTGGGTCGATGACAGCCTCTCCGGTGTACCCTGCCAGTGGATTGTCAAAGGTCGTCCTGCCGGCGACAGCATTCTGCTCTATTTCCATGGTGGCGGATTTTGCTTTCGCTCTCCCCAGGTGCACAGCGCCATGCTTCACTACCTGAGCCGCCATACCCAGGCTCGTGGCGTCATGGCTTTCTATCGACTGGCACCGGAGTTTCCTTTCCCTGCCGCCCTGAATGACTGTTTTACCGCCTACCGCACCCTGCTGGAGCAGGGGGTACCGCCTGAGAAGATCATTCTTGGGGGGGACTCTGCCGGGGGCAACCTGGCTCTGGCCACCATGCTCAAATGCAAGGATAAGGGGTTGCCCCAGCCGCTGGCCGCCTTGCTGTTCTCCCCGGCGCTGGATCTGACCATGAACAGTCAGTCCGCCTTTGTGATGCGCAATGAGGATCCCTTCTTCGACCTGGGCAGCCTGATGCTGCTGCGAAACTCCTACCTCAATGGCCACACGCCCTGTGATCCTTTGGCTTCGCCTCTGGCGGCGGATCTCAGCGATCTGGCGCCGATCATGGTGCATGTGGGCAGTCTGGAGATTCTGCTGGACGATTCGGTGCGGTTAAAGTCCAAGGTGAGGCGTCAGGGCGGGGTGGCAGACCTGACCATTTGGCCAGGCCTGCCGCACGTGTTTACCCTGTTTCAGCAGCTGCCCGAAGCCCGCGAAGCCATGGAGCGCTGCGGCAAGTTTATCGATCAGTGTCGGCAAAATTCAGTTGCCGCGTCAGGTGAGGATTAACCAGAGAGATGAGGCGGTGAGCGCCACGCTCCACCGCTTTCTCGTCGCTGTCGCCTGAGTCGAAGCAGAGCCAGGACAGGCCCAACAGGAACAGGTTGTCCGCCAACTCTTCCCGGTTTTCCCCCTTAAGCTGCAGCAATGCCTTGTCTTCCAACGCCGCCAGGCTGTGGGAGGTGAAGCTGTGCAGCTGCTTCATCAGCCTCTGGGCCCGGCGATTGCCGCTGTCAGGGGCGACGGTCTGCAGATCCAGAAACAGGAAGCGGTAGTGCAGGCACACCCTTAGCAGGGAGTGCAGGAACACCCAATACTCAGGCTCGCTGATCTCCTCCAGGTCTACCCGGGCCAGCAGGGTGCTCACCGCCAGCTCACACTCCTTGGAGAGCTGGTTGATGATCTCCTCTTTACCCTTGAAGTGGTAATAGAGGTTCCCCGGGCTTATCTCCAGTTCGGCGGCAATGTCCAGACTGGTGATGTTGGCCGAGCCATGGTGGTTGAACATCGCCAGACTGGTGTCGAGAATGCGCTGACGGGTACCCATATCAGGCGGGCTCTGTGGTCAGCTGTGTTTGCAGGTAGCGCCACTCGGCGTTGGCCATGCGCTCAATTTCGTCGTGGACAAAGCGAGTCAGCTTGTTGCCGATAAAGGGCAGGGCGCTCTTCATCTGCATATCTACCCGATTGACGCAGCCGCTATCCGCGGGCTCAAACGTCATGGTGCCGGTGATCTTGATGGGAACACCCACCAGCTCCACTGACATCTCACAGCGGTAGACAGGTCCCTGGCCCAGTTGCCACTGCTCCTCCTGCTTCACCATGTTCTGTGAACCCAACAGTCGCTTGAGCACCGCTGGGACATTGCTTGCTACTTCCCGCTTGGTCGCCAGAGTCAGCACGTCATCCTGATTCAGATGTTGAGGAATACGCACCTTGTGACACCCGAGGGCCTCATACTTCTCTTGTATCAGCTCCGACTCGCTGAAGTAGCGCAGCAGTTCATCGGTGGAGCAGGCATAGGTGTGGGTGAGTTCCAATTTCATCGTTTCTCCTAAAAGTGAATGCCCCGGAGCATTGCTGCCAGGCCAATCATCTGTTGCTGTTGGCTGTAATTCAGTTTTTCTTCTTGCATCTCTCCGGACTCAGGGAACATCCGGTAGAGCATATTCATCACGATCTCCGCCAGCCTTGGGGAGAGGGCGTGCATCACCGCACCGGCCACGCCAAGGCGGGTGGCGATACGCTTGGGTCTGTGCACGATTGCGGTGGCGATCAGGTCTGCTGCTTGCTCGGCGCTCAAGGTTGGCACCGCTTGGTAAAGCTGGATGGGGGCGATCATCGGGGTGTCCACCAGCGGCATGTTGATGGTGGTAAAGCGTACTCCCAGGTCTGAGTATTCCGCCGCGGCGCAGCGGCAGAAGGATTCCAGGGCGGCGTTTGAGGCCACATAGGCGCTGAACCTAGGGGCATTGGTGAGTACACCGATGGAGGAGACGTTGATCACCTGGCCGGACTCGGCGTCGGCCATGGCGGGTAGACAGCCAAGGATCAGCCTCAGGGCACCGAAGTAGTTGATCGCCATGGTGCGTTCATAGTCGTGGATGCGCTCGGTGGAGGCGGCCACAGAGCGACGAATGGAGCGCCCGGCGCAGTTGATCAGCAGGTCCACCCGCTCATGGGCACCCAGTATCTTTTTCACCAAGTCATGGGTGACCTGCTCATCGGTGAGATCGCAGGTGAAGGTCAGCGCCTTGCCGCCAAGCATACGAACCTGCTGCTCGGTCTCCGCAAGCCGCTCGGCACTTCTGCCCAGCAGCAGTAATTTTGCACCAAAGGGCGCCAGCCTCAGGGCGGTGGCTTTGCCAATGCCGGAGCTGGCGCCGGAGATCAATACCACCTTGTTGGTCAGGCGCTCGCGCAGGCTGTCGTCCAGGAACAGGTCAGGATCCAGATGCCGCTCCCAGTAGTCCCAAAGGGGTACCACATAGCTGGCCAGATCCGGGCAGCTGATCCCCTCTTTGCGCAGCAGCGCCTGGGTGGCCTGGGCGTCGAAGCGAGTGGGGTAATTGAGCAGGCTCAGGGTTTCCTGTGGTATGCCGTAATCACTCAATATGCGCCGGGCCAGTTTTACCAGCGGCGGGTACTGGCTGGCCAGCTGCAACCAGGGCTGGGGCAGCAGGCTGGAGAGTTTGAGATTCAGTCCCAGAGACAGGGTGGGACCGTGTCCTGCCTGTGAAAGCAGGTTCAGTACCTGGCCGGCGTTGTAGGGTCTGGGGTCGGTCAGATGGAAGCACTGCATCTCCAGCTGTGGCTGGCGGATCAGGTAGGCCATGGCCTCGGCCACGTAGTCCACCGGCACGATGTTGATGGGCCCGCCTTCGAAGCCCACCAGGGGGAACCAACTGGGCAGGGCGTTACGCATCTTTTGCAGCAGCTTGAAGAAGTAATAGGGCCCCTGGATGCCGTTTGCCTCCCCGGTCTGACTGTCGCCCACCAGGATGCCGGAGCGGTAGATGCGCCAAGGCATCCCTTGCTGCTGGCGGACCACCTTCTCGCAAAGGTGTTTGGAGAGGAAGTAGGGGTGAGTGAGCTGCTCAGCCTCGGAGAACATCGATTCGTCGAAGCAGCCCCGGTAGAGGCCGGCGGCGGCAATGGAACTCAGATGATGGAAGCAGCCGGCATCCAGCTCCCCGGCGCAGGCTAAAGCGGCTTCCGTAGCCTGGACATTGGCCTTGACCACCTCGTTGCCATCGCGACGAAAGTCGTTGTAGGCGGCCAGGTGGATAAAGTGCTTGATGCGTCCTTTGAGTTCGACACGATCGGCCTCGGACAATCCCAGGGCGGGATCTTTCAGGCTGCCCGCAACGGGGCGGATCTGGTCGGCAGCATTGAGCTCCTTGGCCAAATCTTCAAGACGAGTCTGTGCCGCCTGATCCCGGACCAGGCAGTAGAGGGTGTCGCCACCGCTGAGCAACCGACGGATCAGTTGCCGTCCCAGCAAGCCAGTGGCTCCGGTTACAAAGTAGCTCATCTGCCGCTCCTTCCTTGTGGCCCGGGAGGCGCTCCTGCGCCCCTGAGATGGGAGGCTAACTTTTCACCTAAGTTACCCCTGAAGGTAATTAAGTAGTTGACCCAAATCAATATCTTTCCAGGTATTCCTTCATAAAGGATCGTAATCCTTGTTTCTCTTAATGAAATACCGAACCCTCAAAACGACCAGAAAACCAGCGGTCGCAACCTCCCCTATGGAGCAGGGTTGATCCCTTGCTCTAAGATGGGGCGTTTTTTCAAATTCCACCCAAAGGAGCAGCATGAATCAGCCCAAGCGAATCGATGGACGGCGCATCGCCGATGATCAGGTGAACCAGGTGGCCCACAGGGTCCGTGCCCTGACCGATGCCGACAAGCGCCCTCCGGGCCTGGCGGTGGTGATGGTGGGGGACAATCCGGCCAGTGACGTCTATGTGCGCAACAAGATTCGTCGCTGCGAACAGGCGGGGATCCTCAGTGTGGAGCACCGCCTCAGTGAGCAGACCACCGAAACGGATCTGCTGGGTCTGCTGGGCGATTTGAATCAGGATGAGCAGATAGATGGCATTCTGGTGCAACTTCCTCTGCCAAAGCATCTGGATGAGGGACGCATCCTCAAGCAGATTTCTCCGGCCAAGGACGTAGACGGTTTCCACCCGGTCAACGTGGGCCTGCTGGGGATCGGTGACAAGCGTGCCCTGGTGCCCTGCACTCCGGCTGGTTGCGTCATCCTCGCCAAGGAGGAGTTGGGGGACCTGACCGGTAAGCATGTGGTGGTGGTGGGTCGTTCCAACATCGTCGGCAAACCTGCCGCTCAGCTGTTCCTGGCCGAAGATTGCAGTGTCACCATAGTCCACTCCCGCAGCAGCAATGGTGCCGAACTGGCCCGCCAGGCAGACATCCTTGTGGTGGCCGTGGGTCGGCCGCAGATGGTGGACGCCAGCTGGGTGAAACCCGGTGCTGTGGTGATCGATGTGGGCATTAACCGCATCAGCACCGAAGAGGGTACCCGTCTGGTGGGCGATGTCGATTTCGACCAGGTGGCGCCCATCGCAGCCGCCATCACTCCGGTTCCGGGTGGCGTGGGCCCCATGACCATTGCCGGTCTGCTGAACAACACCCTGACCGCCTACGAAGCCCGCGAGCAGGACTGAGCTGACTCGGCCACAAATGTGAGACACAAGGGTCAACAGGCCCTTTTGTGTGGGTTAGACTGGTGCAACTGAGTGAAACACAGGAATCGATAGATGGTATTACCTGGATTTGAAGGGCATGAGACCACAGAGTTTGCCCTGATCCGACTGAGGGTGAGCTTCAAACTGGAGCCTCAGCATGTTTCCGGGCTGGAGCGCCTGTTTGAACAGTACATGGACTCGGCGATCTCCGACTCCAACGTGATGTCCAGCCAATACCTGGATGGGGAGATGCAGCTGGAGATGAGCTTCTTCGGCGCGGATCAGACCACGGTGAAGATGGAACTGGCCAGATTGCACAAGGTGGTGCAGAGCCTGCTGAGTCCCACACCGGTGTTTACAGTGACTGTCGACAAGGAGTAGGGATGACCCAGGACAGGGACGGTGCTGCCATTCTAAGCCCCAGAAGGCACGCCCTTGTTGTCGAGGGCGGTGCCATGCGGGGCATCTTTGCGGCCGGGGTGCTGGACAGGTTTATCGAAAGAGAGCATTTTGCGTTCGATGGCTGCTTTGGTGTCTCAGCAGGCTCTACTGCACTGGCCTCCTATTTGTCCGGGCAACGAGGCCGAACCCGCAAAGTGATTGAGGACTATTCCTGTAGGCCTGAGTTCATCAATCCCTGGCGATTTGCGCGCGGCGGTCACCTACTGGATCTCGACTGGCTCTGGCCCATTACATTGACCGAATTGCCATTTGACTTCGATGCCTTCGAAGCCCGTGGCATTCCTCTCTATATCGGCCTGACCCGGGCCAGCGATGCTGCACCGTTGCAACTGAAAGCCGACCGTCACAATCTGGCGATGGCGATGAAAGCTTCCTGCTCTCTGCCGCTGGCCTATCGAGATTTTGTGTCTCTGGGAGGGGAAGCCTACACAGATGGCGGGGTGTCAGACTCGATTCCGGTAGAGGCCGCCTGGCAGGCGGGGTTTACCGAGATTACCGTGGTATTGTCTCAAGGCGCCGGCTATCTGAAGTCGGCGCCACGCTTCCCCGCTCTGATGCGCTGGGCGTTTCGTCGTCATCCGGAGCTGGGTGAGGCGATGCTGCAGCGTCATCATCATTACAACCGCACCTTAAACTTCCTAACTACTCCGCCAGAAGGCTGCACCATTCGCTTGATCCAACCGCCTCCGGAGTTTCCCGTAGGTCGCCTTACCAAGGATTCGACGTTGTTGGGCCAGGGCTATGAGATGGGTGCCGCAGCCGCAGATCTCTACCTTGAAGGGCTCGCCACGTGAGCCTCTCCTGGGCTGCGGTAGAGCAGGGAATGGCCGATGCCCTGAATGCCCCAGTGTCTCTGTCTGCTCCGCGGCCGGTCACCGGTGGCGACATCAACCAGGCCTACTCAGTCAGTGATGGCCTGCGTCGATGGTTTGTGAAGGTCAATCGCCTTAACCACGGTGCCCTGTTCAAGGAGGAAGCCGAGGGGCTGATTGCCCTGGGCGACATCGCGCCTCAGCCCCTGTGCTGGGGCGACGCCGAGGGTTGGCAATACCTGGTATTGCCCTGGATGGAACTGGGGCGACCGAGCGATGAACATGCCCTGGGGCAGGCCTTGGCCAAACTGCATCAACAAATGCCCAAAGACAGACGCTACGGCTGGCACAATGACAACCATATCGGCACCACACTGCAGCTCAATGGTTGGCACGACAGTTGGCAGAGTTTCTGGTGGCAACGTCGATTGGAACCACAGCTTAGCTGGGCCATCGAAGCGGGCGCGCCGAGACTTCGTCGCTGGCTACAACCCCTGAAAAACGCCAGCGACACCTTGCTGGCGGACCACAAACCACGACCGTCGTTGCTTCACGGCGACTTGTGGCGAGGCAATGCCGGCTTTGATGGAAACCGTCCGGTTATCTTCGACCCCGCCTGTTACCTGGGTGACCGGGAAACCGATCTCGCCATGACCCACTTATTCGGCGGCTTCTCGCCCTCTTTCTATCAGGGCTATGACAGTATCTTGCCGCTGGCGCAGGGCTGGCAACGCCGGCAAGCGTTGTACAACCTCTATCATCAACTCAACCACCTCAACCTGTTTGGCGAGGGGTACCTGGATATGGTGATCTCCGGCTGCACAGAGGTGGTGAAGCAGGCAGAACAGATTTAAGAGTTTGGGCTGATTCAAGACAGTAAAGTCAAAGGTTGATTTGGCCCAAACAACAACAGGTGCATGATGTAAGCTATTAATCAATCTGACATTGCTTGGGAGAAGAAATTGAAAAAGGTTTTATCTGCAGTTCTTGGTCTAGTCATTGCGAACGCCTCTTTTGCTTCGTGCGATATCGAGTACGCAAAGCAGGCGATGAAAGAGCATGATGCCATGTATAAGGCTTTTCGATTTTATCTTACCGGAGTGTCTCAATATACAGATGAGCTGTTTTACGAAAGGACGCCTGTTTATGAAATATATGAATCTTCAGAAAAGTTTTCAAAGGCAATAGTCGCCAACGGTTTTGTTGTAGAGCTCATGGCCTCATCGTCAATAAATAGCATGGAAGGGTGTTTTCAAGAAATTGAAATGTACACCGCGCGCATGAAAGAATATAAGAGGGATTCGGCTATTCTGTCAAAAATTTTGAGCCACACCTATGAGCAGTGTGCTGACAGCGGTGACAGTCACTTTAGAAAGGAACTAAAGAAATATTATGACAAGCGAGATTCTTATCAATATTTTCATGACCACATGGTTAATGAAAGGATAGCCACTCTAAAAAATAAGTGTAACGATGAGTATGAATTTACAAGCAAGGCTATCGAGCTATCAAAAGTTTGCAGTAAGCGAAAATCTAACGATGCAATGGATAGAATAGACCGTATAGAGCAAAAATATAAAGGTTATCTTTCTGAAGTTGAAGCGTATTATAAGAGGAATTATGTCGACGCCAATCCCTACCATAAATACTATGGATCTAAAGAGGAGCTTGTCGAATACTTTAACAAATATGGCAAGGCGGCTGAGCAGAGTGTTAAGAAAGTCCTGGATCAAGCAGAGCATTGTTATCAGGGAGCTAATGACAAAATTGCTGACATGAATGAGTCATCTAAGATTTTAACTAAGAGCGCTTACCAAGACATCAGTGAAAACTACAGCTATTGTTCAAAGACAGATCCTGAATTTGCCAAGAAGCTCAAGGGATACATGGATAAGAAACAAGCTTTTTTTGCATTTGAAAAAGAGCTGGAAAAAGAGTGGTTGGAAAAGATCAGGTCACTTTGCTATAAAGAGGTTGAATTTATTAAGGGCAGTTTTAACCTAAAAGGTTAGGTGAACCCTGTGCTCCATTTGTTCCGAAGTAATGTTAACCCCGCATACATGGCCACTAATCCTGAGGTGGGGGCCATGTGTCGCAAACAGGCATAGTGGCACGAGGGAAAAAGACTGCTTTCACAGTTTCCTTTGGACAGTGGATTTTTCAATCTTGCTAAGCCGTTGCTCGTTAACTCTAGCGTAGTGTTTTACACGTGAGTTGGCAAAAATGGCGGGCCATACAGTACCTGAGTTAAAGTAATGCCTGTTTGGGCAAAATGATTGTCTCGGCATGATAAGAACCAAGAGCCAGTTTGCGTTAGCCTGTGTAACTATTTTGGTTAAAGTCGTCAGTCGTAGTCCTCAACCAAAGACGCATTCATTCGGTAGCCCATGGTTAAATCACGGGTTCCATCGACGATATAGACGCTTTCAGTCTCAAGCTGAGACGTCAGTGTTCCCTCTACCCAGACAGGGTACTTGGCGTTTCTGAGCTTGTAGCCGCCGGGAAACGATACCAGCACGATCTGGTTTGCCGGAGGCGGTGGCATATGAATACAGGCTCCAGCGTAAGGCACCAGCAGAAACTCTGTGACGACCAGGGCTTCTGAGGAATACTCCAGAGGGATTAAGAAGCCAGGAATGCGTACTTGTTGGCCGTCAAAACGGCGAGTTAGGGCGGAGGCCGCCAGTTGTTGTTGCTCTATGTATTTGTTTCTGAGTGCCAAAAGATGGTCTGCATCTAACCCCTCAGACGCTAAATCCTTTTCTAGTGATGCGGCGGTGGCTTGGTCCGAAGGTACGTTAGAACTTCTGAGTGTCAGAAACCGTTGCAGTTGCCGCTTCTGTCTCTCGGTTAATGTTGGCAAGGAAACCGATTCGGCTTGGGTCTGAGGGCGAAGCTGTTGCCAATCCAGGTCAATAACAGAGGCCTGTACGTTTGCCGCGAGCATGATGGCCAGCAATGGCAGGTAGGGTTTCGTCATCTGGCTGCTCCTCGGAGTATTGCTCGACGCCGTCAACGGCGCCTTTAATACGCACCGCCCTTGATAAAGGGCGGCTCTTCAGGGTGTTCAGGGGTTTAAGGTGTTCTTGTAGATCACACCGTCTTTCATGATCAGTCTGATGGTTTCAGGGCTGGCGGGGCGGGGTTCGGCATCAAACCATTTGGTTCCTGTGCCCACAACGGAAAAGTCCTCCAGGGGGTTTCCGTCCAGCAACAGAATGTCTGCGTATGCCCCAACCTCGATCACCCCAAGCTTTCCCTCAGGGTAGGGGTTGGTAAAGTCGCCAGAAAGCTGAGAGATCTCACCGCCGATGGACGTCAAAGTCACCATGGATTGGAAGGCGCCAAAAAACTCGTGATTCAGGTGTTTTTCATAGGCAATCTGGATGTTGCACGCATCGACTGAACCGACGCAGTCAGTTTGGAAGCCGCGCTTGACCGGACATTTCTTCATGTTCGGGATGTAGTTGCGGAAAGTTTCGGTGGCAGACTTCGCTTTCGCCAGGCTGGAGGGAACATTCTTTACCGCCGGAATATCCAGAAGACCAGGGTCAAAGGCGGTCAGGTTGGTGGTGATATACGCGCCTTTTTTGTTCATGACTTTGGCAATGTCACAGTCAAAGGCGAAACCATGCTCAATCGACATCACACCGGACTCCAGAGCGCTGAGAATGGCCTCTTTACGGTAAGAGTGCGCCATTACATAACTGCCGTAGCTGTTGGCCACCTCGACCGCGGCCGCGATCTCTTCCGGGGAACCAGCCAGTAACTGCCATGGGTCGAATGCGGACACTACCCCGCCAGACTGCATGTATTTCAGCTGAGTCGCGCCCATACGGAAGTTGTTTCGACCGTATTTTTTAACTTCTGCCACGCTGTCCACTTCTTGAGAAAGGTTGAGGCGGCCGAAGTTGGTTTCGGCACCAACAGGGGCAGAAAAATTGGCAAAGTCTGCATGGCCTCCCCGGGTACTCAGAAAAGCACCTGAGGGATAAAAACGCGGACCAATGATGTCACCGCCATCTATGGCTCTGCGCAGGCCGCCATTCGCCCCGCCGGCATCCCGGACGGTGGTGAAACCTTGCATAAGATACATTTCGGCCATGCGTGAACCGTGAATGGCAAAATCTTCCCAGGTTTTATCGGCTTCCATCGCCGGAAGATTTGGGCCCATCAACATCAGATGGGCGTGGTTTTCTATGAACCCTGGCGTCAGGGTTTTGCCTTTCCCATTAATCACCAGGGCATCGTCCCTAACGCTAATTGCACTGGAGGAGATGGATTTAATCAGGTTTCCTTCCACGAGCACATAATGGTCTTTGTACAGCTTGTTTTCTGTGCCGTTAAAGATGTCGACATTGTTAAAGACAATCTGAGGTTTGAGAGGGCCTTCATCGGCTAAAACGAAGGAGGAGGCGGCGGTGAACGCCGAAAACAATGCGATGATTTTATTCATTGCTTATCAAGACCTATTTGGGGAAATGGCCGATAGAAAGCGGGTTGGAACCCGGCTCAGCTCGTACGCACCGATTTAGCTTAGAACAGCTTGGGGCATTTTCCAGCCGCCTGGGTCAAGGCCCGGAACAGGCTCCAGGGTGGAAGGCAGCATGAAGGGGGGAATCGCGTTTCAGGTTAAGGTGCCGGTTGTGGATGAACTGGGCGTTTGTGGCTTGGTGAGTTTGTCTGTTTTACGCCGCCTGTGTGCGCGGTTGAGAGAGGGAGAACCCTCCTTTCTGGATAAAGGATTTGCAGTGACCATCTACAAAAACAGGAGCCCAAGTGGCTCCTGTTTTGGGTTGGCTGATTGCCGTGTGGCTCGGGGCGGCGGCGCAGCCCTTATTTCAGCAGCAGAGGACGCTGTTCCACCAGCTGCAGGAACTGCTCCATCTCGATCTTGTACAGCTCAGACAGTTGGCTGATGAAATCCTGGTGTTGCCAGTCGCTGCCACGCTGCTCGGCGACGGCGCTCATCAGGGTAGAGGAGCTCTCTTGGTGCAGTTCTACCGGGCGCTCGCCCAACAGTACGCCGGTTTCCGCATCAAACACCTGCAGCATCAGCGGCAAACGGCCTTCGGTCAGTTCGGGCTCGACAAACTTGTCGCCCAGGCTCTTGGCTTCGAAGGGGCAGTCCATCACCAGGCCATTACCGAAATCAAAGGAGAGCAGCAGGGCAGGGGAGCGGTAGATCACTCCGGCCTTCACTTCGTGGCTGCCCTGACCCAGAACCTGTTCCACCTCTGGATGGCTGGGGGCTGGGATGGCAATCAGGATGCGGTTGGACTCGCCGGTAAACAGGTCGACGGAAGCGCCTTCTGGCGGGATCTTGGTAGATTCGGTCATGAACACTCTCTTTAGCGTGATAGCAGTGTGCGGCAAGTGTACCAGAGCCGGAGACACATGCTAGAGCTTGCATCCACTTGCGACGAAAGAGATGCCTAAAAATCAAGCGCTTCAAGATTTACGCCCCGGATTGTCCGCTGAACCGGCTGATTTTGGACTAGGCTAGAGTGGCAACGGAGGAGGCCGAAATATGGTGCGTAAGACATTCAAAATTGGCCTGGTTTTCTTGGCGCTCGCCGGTTTGACCGGCTGTAGCGAAGACAATCAGCAGAGAGTGGAGCTGGCCCTGACCGAAGCGGGTCAGGCGATGGAGGTTCTGGGCAACAGCGCCTCGGAGCTGGCACAGGTGGCCTGGTTGGAGAGTCAGCGTTTGTGGGAGTCAGGTGAGACCCTGGCTCGGGAAAAGCAGCTGGCGTTCAACCAGTGGCGTCAGCCAGCACAGCCCATGAACCGCTATGGCGGCATGGAGCTGACTGAGGCCCAGGTGGTCACTGAGGTGCCAAAAGAAGATCCGTCTCAGGCACACAGCAACAAGGAAGAATCTCATCACCCCTGACCAGGGCCATGGGGGTGGAGAGATAGCGGATACGACCTTCGAGCAGCCGGGTCTTGCAGGCACCGCAGTAGCCACTGCGGCACTCACTGTAGTGACCCTCAAGGGTGGTAAGCAGAGGCGTGTTGTCACCCTGATGGCTGACCGGCGTCCGTTCGCCTACCTGAACCTTGAAGGTTTTGTTGTCCGCCAACCTCAGAGTTCAAACCCGGACAGATCGTCCTGGTCCACTTCGTTCTTGATCTGGTTGGTCAGGTAGGAGGACACCTCGACCTCCTGCGGGGCTACCTGTACCGCATCGCTTTCCAGCCACTTGCTCATCCAGGGCAGGGGGTTGGAGCGTTTGGGGAACAGCTCAGGCAGACCCAGGGCGTTCATCCGCTGGTTGGTGATGAACTCCACGTAGTCCTCGATGATCTTCTTGTTCAGGCCCAGCATGGAGCCATCCTTGAACAGGTAGGCGGCCCACTCCTTCTCCTGCTCGGCGGCGCGGCGGAAGATCTCCACAGACTCCTGGAAGCACTCCACGGCGATCTCCGCCATCTCGTTATCATCCTGATTGGTGGCCATCAGGTTCAGCATGTGCTGAGTGCCCACCAGGTGCAGCTGCTCGTCACGGGCGATAAAGCGGATGATCTTGGCGTTGCCCTCCATTACCTCACGCTCGGCAAAGGCGAAGGAGCAGGCGAAGGAGACGTAGAAACGGATCGCTTCCAGTACGTTGATGGACACCAGGCACAGGTACAGCTTGCGCTTGAGCTCGCGGCGGCTGATGGTGAAGGTCTCGTCGCCCACCTGGTGCTCCCCCTCGCCAAACTGCTGGTAGCGCTGGGTGTAATCGATGAGCTCATCGTAGTAACCGGAGATGTCGCCGGCACGCTTCTGGATCTCGCTGTTGGTGACGATGTCGTCGAACACCACCGAGGGGTCGTTGACGATGTTGCGAATGATGTGGGTGTAGGAGCGAGAGTGAATGGTCTCATAGAAGGACCAGGTCTCAATCCAGGTCTCCAACTCCGGCAGGGACACCAGGGGCAGCAGGGCCACGTTGGGGCTGCGGCCCTGGATGGAGTCCAGCAGGGTCTGGTACTTCAGGTTCGACAGGAAGATGTGCTTTTCGTGATCCGGCAGCTCGGCAAAATCGATGCGGTCCTGGGTCACGTCCACCTCTTCCGGGCGCCAGAAGAAGGAGAGCTGCTTCTCGATCAGCTCTTCGAAGATGGGGTGCTTCTGCTGGTCGTAACGGGCAACGTTTACCGGGTTACCCAGGAACATGGGCTCCTTGAGGGCGTTGTTGGCTTCCCGGGAAAAGGTGCTGTATCTGTGGCTCATGGTCATATCCTTGGCTGAGAGAGCGGCCCCGCAGGCGGAGCCGGCCGCTTAAATCTTACAGGCGCCGCCGGCGCAATCATCGGCTCCGTCGGTCTTACTGCTGGAGTCCGACTGGCCATCCCGGGTGTTCTGATAGTACAGGGTCTTGAGGCCGTACTTGTAGGCCAGCATCAAGTCCTTGAGCAGGACGTTCATGGGCATCTTGTTCTCATTGAAGCGGCCCGGATCGTAGTTGGTGTTGGCGGAGATCGCCTGATCGACGAACTTCTGCATAATCCCCACCAGTTGCAGGTAACCGGTGTTGTCCGGGATGTCCCACAGTAGCTCGTACTGGTTCTTGAGGGTCTCGATGCCGGGCACCACCTGCTTCATGATGCCGTCTTTGGAGCCCTTGACGCTTACCAGGCCACGAGGCGGCTCGATGCCGTTGGTGGCGTTGGAGATCTGCGAGCTGGTCTCCGAAGGCATCAGCGCGGACAGGGTGGAGTTGCGCAGGCCGAACTCCTGGATGTCGGCACGCAGGGCTTCCCAGTCCAGGTGCAGCGGCTCTTCGCAGAACTGGTCCACCGCCTTCTTGTAAGTATCGATGGGCAGCAGCCCCTGGGCGTAGGTGGTCTCGTTGAAGCCCGGACAGGCCCCTTGCTCCTTGGCCAGATTGTTGGAGGCCTTGAGCAGGTAATACTGAATCGCTTCGAACGCCTTGTGGGTCAGGGCATTGCCGCTGCCGTCGGAGTAGCGAGCGCCGTTCTTCGCCAGGTAGTAGGCAAAGTTGATCACCCCGATGCCCAGGGTACGGCGCTTCATGGAGCCCAGCTCGGCGGCCGGTACCGGGTAGTCCTGGTAGTCCAGCAGGCTGTCCAGGGCACGAACCGCCAGATCCGCCAGCTCTTCCAGTTCGCTCAACTCGTCGATGGCGCCCAGGTTGAAGGCGGACAGGGTGCACAGGGCAATCTCGCCATTGGGGTCGTCCAGGCTGTTCAGCGGCTTGGTGGGCAGGGCGATCTCCAGGCACAGGTTGGACTGCTTCACCGGGGCCACCTTGGGGTCGAAGGGGCTGTGGGTGTTGCAGTGGTCCACGTGCTGGATGTAGATGCGGCCGGTGGAGGCGCGCTCCTGCATCAGCAGGCCAAACAGGCTGACCGCTTTCACCGTCTTGCGGCGAATGCTGCTGTCCGCTTCGTACTGGGTGTACAGGCGCTCAAACTCTTCCTGATCGGCGAAGAAGGCATCGTACAGGCCGGGTACGTCGGACGGGGAGAACAGGCTGATGTCGCCGCCGTCAATCAGGCGCTGGTACAGGGTGCGGTTAATTTGTACGCCGTAGTCCAGGTGACGGATACGGTTGGCGTCGGTGCCGCGGTTGTTCTTCAGTACCAGCAGCTCTTCCGCTTCCAGGTGCCACAGGGGATAGAACAGGGTGGCGGCACCGCCGCGAACCCCGCCCTGGGAGCAGGACTTCACCGCAGTCTGGAAGTGTTTGAAGAAGGGCAGGCAGCCGGTGTGGAAGGCTTCGCCGCCACGAATGGGGCTGCCCAGGGCCCGGATGCCGCCGCCGTTGATGCCGATGCCGGCACGTTGGCTGACGTAGTTGACGATGGCCGCCGAGGTGGCGTTGATGGAGTCCAGGCTGTCACCACACTCAATCAGCACGCAGGAGCTGAACTGGCGGGTGGGGGTGCGCACGCCGGACATGATGGGCGTGGGCAGGGAGATCTTGAACTTGGAAGTGGCGTCGTAGAACCGCTTCACGTACTCCAGACGTTCGCCCTTGGGGTAGTTGGCGAACAGACAGGCGGACACCAGCATGTAGAGGAACTGGGCGCTCTCGAACACCTCACCGGTGACCCGGTTCTGCACCAGGTACTTGCCTTCCAGCTGCTTCACCGCCGCGTAAGAGAAATCCATGTCACGCCAGTGGTCGATGTGATCGTTCAGCTCATTGAGTTCTTCACGGCTGTAGTCGCTGAGGATGTGCTGGTCGTACTTACCCGTTTCCACCATCTTGGTGACGTGGTCATACAGGTGAGGGGGCTCGAAATGGCCATAGGCCTTTTTGCGCAGGTGGAACACCGCCAGGCGGGCAGCCAGGTACTGATAATCCGGGGTCTCCTCGCTGATGAGATCAGCGGCCGCCTTGATGATGGTCTCGTGGATCGCCTCGGTGGTCATGCCATCGAAGAAGTGGATGTGGCTGGCCAGTTCGACCTGGGAGACAGACACATTGTTCAGATCCTGAGCGGCCCAGTAGATCACCCGATGGATCTTGTCCAGATCCAGGGGTTCCTGTTTACCACTTCGTTTAGTGATGAGGAGAGATTTAGTCATGTCCGATTTCTCGTTCCAGAGCCACCCACTGCGGCAAAGGTGGTCCCTGAAACATTATCCTTAGTTTGAGTACCTGAGAATTGCCGATCACCGCTTGAACGGCAATCACCCCTGATTGTGTGTGTTTTTATTATCGGGCACTACATGTAGTAGTGCCGATGGGTTGATCTACAAGATAAGGCGGTTTTCGGATCTGTGCAATAGGTCCGGATGTGATCAAATTGTGGGTAAGCTTGTGAATAATTAGGTGGGGGAAAATATGTGCTTCTGCTAAGCCTTACCACCATTGGGCTGAGGAAAATGCAAGTGTTTTTTTCACAAAAACAACGGGGCAAAAAAAATTTTTTGCCCCGGTTCGTATGACTATTTTTGAGTCAGATCGCGAATGAGATCGAACAGATCCTCCGGACGATCGCAGCGGTGGTGAGCCGGCCAGGTGTGGGCCTGATCCTCTTCGCTGATGTAGCCCCACAAGGCGGCCACACTGATCATTCCGGCGCGGTTGGCGGCCACCACATCCCGCTCCGCATCGCCTACGTAGAGGATGCTGTCCGGGGTCAGAGACAGCGTTTCGGCGCCCAGGTGCAGTGGAGCAGGGTCGGGCTTGGCCACCGGCAGGGTGTCGCCTCCCACCAGAACGGCACTGCCAGAGAGCTCAGGTTGTTGAGCCAGCAACTGACGAGCCAGCCCTTCGGGCTTGTTGGTGATGATCCCCCAGGGCAGCAGGTTCTTATCCAGGTAGCCGAGCATCGGGGGGATGCCGTCATAGGGACGAGTATGGTGGCTGATGCGCTCGGCGTAGGCGGCCAGCAGGGTGTCACGCATCGGCGTGATGTCGGTGCGATGAAAGCTGTCCCCGAGGCCCGCCTTGAGCAGACCCTTGGAACCATGGCTGGAATAGAGGTAAGCCTGCTCGTCGGTGATGCCGGGGTAGCCGAACTTGGCCAGGGCCACGTTGGCGGCATGGCCCAGATCCAGGGCGGTGTCCAGCAGGGTGCCGTCCAGGTCGAACAGCACCCCCTTGATGGCGGCGTTACTCATTGGGCTTAACCGCGTGAATCATATAGTTGATGTCCATGCGGCTGGAGAGACGGAAGGTCTCGGTCAGTGGGTTGTAGAGAACGCCGTCGGCGTGCTGAACCCGCAGGCCGGCCCGCTCACACCACTGAATCAGCTGGGAGGGGCGCAGGAACTTGCTGTAGTCGTGGGTGCCTTTGGGCAGCACCTTCACGATCTGCTCGGCGCCGACGATGGTGGTCATGTAGGCCAGAGGGGTCTTGTTGATGGTGGATAGGTACAGGTGACCACCGGGTTTGACCATCTGGGCGCAGGCGCGAACCACGGATTCAGGGTCGGGCACATGCTCCAGCATCTCCATGCAGGTCACCACATCGTAGTGGGCCCCCTTGTGTTCGGCGTGGGCCTCGGCGGTACACAGCTGGTAGTCGATATCCAGCTCACTCTCCAGGGCATGCAGCCTGGCTACCTCGATGGGCTCTTCGCCCATGTCCAGGCCGGTGGCACGGGCACCGGCTTTGGCCATGGCTTCGGTCAGCAGGCCGCCGCCGCAGCCCACATCCAGCACCTGCTTGCCAAACAGGCCATCGGCGTGACGCTCAATGTAGGCGGCGCGAAGGGGGTTGAGTTGGTGCAGAGGCTTGGAGTGCCCCATGGGATCCCACCAGGTGGAAGCCAGCTTCTCAAATTTGCCCACTTCTACGGGATCGACGTTTGACTGCTGCATTCTGTGTCCTTTCTTTAGATACTGCGTGCCAGCCTCTGATCGGCAGGCTCCGATGACGCCAGTATACGATGGCGCCGGATGGGGAGAAAGACAGGGTTGGGAGGAAAACACCTCAAACAGACACAAAATGGTACATTTTACCCACGCCTTCGCACGTTTTTTGGTCAGTTGTAAGCCGTTGTTTCCTGAGGCAAGAAACGCAGCTTTTCAACGCCAATGTCTGTGCTACAATGCCGAATTACCGTTTTTGCCGGCCTGGCCGGCTCGGCGGGGAAATTGGGATTCTCTGCCGCATTTAGGGGACACTATCTGTCTATGACTGATCTGGCTAACGAAATTACGCCGATTAATATCGAAGAGGAGTTGAAAAGCTCCTATCTCGACTATGCCATGAGCGTGATTGTCGGGCGTGCATTGCCCGACGTCCGGGACGGCCTTAAGCCTGTTCACCGTCGCACCCTGTTCGCGATGAACGGCCTGGGTAACGACTGGAACAAACCCTACAAGAAATCCGCCCGTGTGGTGGGTGACGTTATCGGTAAATACCACCCCCACGGTGACAGTGCGGTCTACGACACCATTGTGCGTATGGCTCAGCCTTTCTCCCTGCGTTACTGCCTGGTGGACGGCCAGGGTAACTTCGGTTCCGTCGACGGTGACTCCGCGGCGGCAATGCGATACACCGAAGTGCGCATGGCCAAGATCTCCCACGAGCTGCTGGCAGACTTGGATAAGGAAACCGTGGACTACGTGCCCAACTACGATGGCACGGAACAGATTCCAGAGGTGTTGCCCACCAAGGTGCCAAACCTGCTGGTCAACGGCTCCAGTGGTATTGCGGTGGGCATGGCCACCAACATTCCGCCTCATAACCTCACCGAGGTGATCGACGGCTGCCTGGCCTTTATCGACAACGGCGACATCAGCATCGATGAGCTGATTGAGATCATTCCCGGTCCCGACTTCCCCACCGGCGGCATCATCAATGGCCGCAAGGGGATCATCGACGCCTACAAGACCGGTCGCGGCAAGATCTACGTGCGTGCCCGGTCCGATGTGGAAACCAGCAGCACCGGCAAAGAGTCCATCATTGTTCACGAACTGCCTTATCAGGTGAACAAGGCCCGTTTGATCGAGAAGATCGCCGAGCTGGTGAAGGACAAGAAGCTGGAGGGGATCTCCGGCCTGCGCGATGAGTCCGATAAGGACGGCATGCGCGTGGTGATTGAACTGAAGCGTGGTGAAGTGCCGGAAGTGGTACTGAACAACCTCTATGCTCAGACTCAGATGCAGACGGTATTCGGCATCAACATGGTGGCACTGGGCAACAATCAGCCCAAGCTGTTCAACCTGAAAGAGACTCTGGATGCCTTCGTGACTCACCGTCGCGAAGTGGTGACCCGTCGTACTGTGTACGAACTGCGCAAGGCGCGCGAGCGGGCTCACATCCTCGAAGGTCTGGCCATCTCCCTGGCCAACATCGACCCTGTGATTGAGCTGATTCGTCACTCACCGACCCCGGCAGAGGCCCGCGAAGCCTTGCTGTCCCGCGGTTGGGAGCTGGGTAATGTGGCCTCCATGCTGGAGAAGGCCGGCGATGACGCCGCCCGCCCAGACTGGTTGACCCCAGAGTTCGGCATCCGTGACGGCCTCTACTACCTGACTCAGACTCAGGCCCAGGCGATTCTGGATCTGCGTCTGCAGAAGCTGACCGGTCTGGAACACGAGAAGATCCTCGACGAGTACCGTGAACTGCTGAATGTGATCGCCGAGCTGATGCACATCCTTGCCAGCCCAGAGCGCCTGATGGAAGTGATCCGTGAGGAGCTGGAAGCGATTCGAGCCGAGTACGGTGATGAGCGTAAGACCGAGATCAGCTCCGCCTCCGCAGACATCTCCCTGGAAGACCTGATCACCGAAGAAGACGTGGTGGTGACCCTGTCCCACGCCGGTTACTGTAAGTACCAGCCTCTGAGCGATTACGAAGCCCAGCGTCGTGGCGGCAAGGGTAAGGCGGCGGCCAAGATGAAGGATGAAGACTTCATCGAGCGCCTGCTGGTGGCCAACACCCACGACACTATCCTGTGCTTCTCCAACGCAGGTAAGGTGTACTGGCTCAAGGTGTACCAGCTGCCTCTGGCCAGCCGTACTGCCCGTGGTAAGCCGATTGTGAATCTGCTGCCGCTGGACGAAGGCGAGGTGATTCAGGCGATTCTGCCGGTCCGTGAGTATGACCCAAGCAAGTACATCGTGTTTGCTACCGCCAAGGGCACCGTCAAGAAGACCGCCCTGGACGCCTACAGCCGTCCTCTGTCTTCCGGTATCCGCGCCATCAACCTCAACGAGGGTGATGAGCTGATCGCCGTGGACATCACCGATGGCAGCAACGAAGTGATGCTGTTCTCCGACGCCGGTAAGGTGGTGCGTTTCGACGAGTCCAACGTCCGTTCCATGGGTCGTACCGCCACCGGTGTGCGCGGCATCGCCCTGGATGACGTGGACCGTGTGGTCTCCATGATTGTTCCTCGAGACGATGGCGCCATCCTCACCGTGACCCAGAACGGTTATGGTAAGCGTACCGCCGAATCCGAGTACCCAACCAAGAGCCGGGCCACCAAGGGGGTTATCTCCATCAAGGTGAGCGAGCGTAACGGCGCCGTGGTGGGTGCGGTACAGGTGCAGGACAACGACGAGATCATGCTGATCACCGACGGCGGCACCCTGGTGCGTACCCGGGTTCACGAGGTTTCCGAAGTGGGCCGTAACACCCAGGGTGTTACCATCATTCGCACCATGGAGGGCGAACAGGTGGTGGGTCTGCAGCGCATCGATGAGATCGAAGAGCCTGAGCTGCCGGAAGGCGAGCTGGTTGACGGCGAGCAAGCGGCAGAGGGCGACGCCCCAGCCCCAGCCGCTGACGCGCCTGCGGCCGACGAGGCCAGCGACGAGTAACCACTGCTTATCGCGCAATAACCGAAAACGGACGCCCAGGCGTCCGTTTTTTTATTCCTTAGCCGGAGAAACTGGTGTTAAATGGGGTGTTTTGTCTAAACATAGGATCCGAGGAATGAGCGTATATAACTTTTGCGCCGGTCCGGCGATGTTGCCGACCGAAGTGATGGCCAAAGCCCAGAAAGAGCTGGTGGACTTTAATGGCCTGGGCGTATCGGTGATGGAGCTCAGCCACAGATCCAAAGAGTACCTGGCGGTGGCCGAGGCGGCCGAAGCCAACCTGCGCGAACTGATGAACATCGGTGACGACTATGCGGTGCTCTTTACCCACGGCGGCGCCCGCGCCCATTTCTCCGCCATTCCCCAGAATCTGGTGGGGGCCGACGAACAGGTGGATTACCTGATCTCCGGTCAATGGTCCGCTGGCGCAGCCAAAGAAGCCGCCAAGTACGCCAGGGTCAACAGCATCGACCTGCGCAGCGGTAATAGCCTGGACATGATCCAGGTCAGCGAAGCAGGGCAGGGGAGTTATCTGCATTACTGCCCCAACGAGACCGTCGACGGTGTGGCCATCTTCGATGAGCCGGTGACCGACAAACCGCTGATTGCCGATTACTCCTCCTGCATTCTCGGCCGGGAAATCGACATTAACCGCTATGGCCTGATCTACGCCGGTGCCCAGAAGAACATTGGCCCGGCCGGGCTGGCGCTGGTGATCGTTCGCCGCGACCTGATTGGTCGGGCGCAAGCCACCACCCCCTCAATCCTGGATTACGCCCTGCTGGATAAAAACGATTCCATGTACAACACCCCGCCCACCTACGCCTGGTACCTGGCCGGCGAGGTGTTCAAATGGCTCAAGGCCCAGGGCGGGGTCGGCGCCATGGCACAGCTGAATCGCCAGAAGGCGGCGCTGCTGTACGATTTTATTGACAGCAGTGACTTCTACCAAAACCGGGTGGATCCAAGCCATCGCAGTGAGATGAATGTACCTTTCCAGTTGGTCAATCCGGATCTGGACGCCCAATTCCTGGCTCAGTCTCAGCAGGCTGGCCTGATGGCATTGAAGGGGCACCGCAGTGTCGGCGGTATGCGGGCCAGCATCTACAACGCCATGCCACTGGAGGGGGTTCAGGCCCTGGTGACCTTTATGAAAGCCTTCGAGCTGAACAACAAATAAGAAAGAAGATAAGGAAGCACTAGTGTCAAATGAACTGACCAAGCTGGCCAATCCAGGCGTGGAGGGGCTGATGCCCTACCAGCCAGGCAAGCCGACGGAGGAGCTGGAGCGAGAGCTTGGGATCACCGATATCGTCAAGCTGGCCTCCAACGAAAACCCCCTGGGCCTGAGCCCGCTGGCCAAGGCCGCCATGGAGCGCGCCATGCCGGAACTGGCGCGCTATCCGGACGCCAATGGCTACTACCTGAAGCAGAAGCTGTCCGAGCGATTGGGCTGCAGCAGCAATCAGATCACCCTGGGCAATGGCTCCAATGAGGTGCTGGAGATCCTGTTCCGTACCTTCGTCGGTGCCGAGGATGAGGTGATCTTCGATGCGCACGCCTTTATCGTCTACCAGTTGCTGACCCAGTCCTGTGGTGCCACCGCGGTGAAGACCGCCGCCAAGGCGTGGGGCCACGATCTGGAGGCGATGCTGGCTGCCGTTACCGCGCGTACCAAGCTCATCTGCATCGCCAACCCCAATAACCCCACAGGGACCTTCCTCACCGGCGACGAGCTTGAGGCCTTTATGGACAAGGTGCCTGCCGAGGTGCTGGTGGTGCTGGACGAAGCCTACTACGAATATCTGGAGGCTGGCCAACGTACCCCCAGCATTCAGTGGCTGGCCAAATACCCCAATCTCTGTGTCAGCCGCACCTTCTCCAAGGCTTATGGCCTGGCGGGGCTGCGGGTCGGCTACCTGGTGGCGTCCGAGGCGATGACCGACCTGCTCAACCGGGTGCGGGAGCCCTTCAACAACAACTCCCTGGCCCTGGCGGCCGCCGAGGCGGTGCTGGAGGATGAGCAGTACCTGCAGCAGGGCATCGATCTCAACAAGAGTGAGATGGCGCGTCTAGAAGCCTATTTCACCGAGCGTAACATCCCCTTTATCCCCAGTGTGGCCAACTTCATAACCATCGAAGTGGGCCGGGCCGGCGCCATCTACGAGGCGCTGCTGAAAAAAGGGGTGATAGTGCGTCCCATTGCGGGTTATGGTATGCCTTCTCACCTGCGCGTGAGCATTGGTCTGGAGTGGGAAAACTCCCGATTTATGCAGGCGCTGGATGAGGTGATGGCCGAATAACCTCGATTCAGTTAAAGCAGTTTCAAGGGGCCAACAGGCCCCTTTTCATTTCTATGCGGGAGTAGTCCATGGAGCAGTTACACCTTTCTCCAATTTCTCGGGTTGACGGGGTTATCACCCTGCCCGGTTCCAAGAGCATCTCCAACCGTGCTCTGTTGCTGGCCACCCTGGCCAAAGGCACCACCAGACTGACCAATCTGCTGGACTCGGACGACATCCGCCATATGCTGAATGCCCTGGACAGCCTGGGTGTGGGTTACCGCTACGATAAGGAGGCGGCCACCATCGAAGTGGACGGCCTGGGCGACCGCCTGGCCCGGGGCCAGCAAGCGGAGCTCTATCTGGGCAACGCCGGCACTGCCATGCGCCCCCTGGCGGCGGCCCTGGCCATCGGCAGCGGCAAGTTCGTGCTGACCGGCGAACCCAGAATGAAGGAGCGCCCCATTGGCCACCTGGTGGAAGCCCTGGCGCCCCTGGGCGCAGACATCCAGTACCTGGAAAACCCCGGCTACCCGCCTCTGGCCATCAACGCCGCCGAGTTGTGCGGTGGCGAGGTGGAGATCGACGGTTCCATCTCCTCCCAGTTTCTCACCGCGCTGCTGATGGTGGCGCCTCTGCTCAAAGAGTCTTTGACCATCCGCGTCAAAGGGGAACTGGTCTCCAAGCCCTACATCGACATCACCCTGGGAATGATGGCCCGCTTCGGCGTCGAGGTGAACAACCGCGATTACCAGAGCTTTGAGATTGCTGCTGGCCAGCAGTACCTTAGCCCCGGGGACTACCTGGTGGAGGGCGATGCCAGCTCCGCCTCCTACTTCCTGGCGGCCGCGGCCATCGGTGGCGGCAGTGTCGAGGTGCGCGGTGTCGGCACCGACAGCCTGCAGGGGGATAAGCACTTTGCCGACGTGCTGGAGGCGATGGGCGCACAGGTTGAGTGGGGCAGGGATTTCATTCGCTGCAGCAAGGGTGAACTCAATGGGGTCGATATGGACATGAACGCCATCCCGGATGCGGCCATGACCATCGCCACCACCGCACTGTTTGCCAAGGGGCCTACCGTCATCCGCAACATCTACAACTGGCGGGTGAAGGAGACCGACCGCCTGTCCGCCATGGCCACCGAGTTGCGTAAAGTGGGGGCCGTCGTGGAGGAGGGTGAGGATTACATTCGCGTCGAGCCGGTGGCCCAGCTCAATCACGCTGAGATTGAGACCTACAACGATCACCGCATCGCCATGTGTTTTGCCATGCTGGCCGTGGGCGGTCAGGAGGTCACCATCCTGGATCCCGGCTGTACTGCCAAAACCTTCCCCGACTTCTTCGAGCGCCTTGCCGCCATCAGCCAATAGCAGCTGCTAAACTTGGTGGTTTGCCACTCCTCTGGGTCAAAATGACCCAGAGGAGTCAGCAATTTACACCTAAGGGCTTACTTTAACTCGGGAATCTGTATAATGGGCCCGCTTTCCAGCCGCCGACGCGGCCGGAACCGCCAGGGTTATGGTCCCCTGGTGGAGAAGAAAAAGAATTTTTGGAGACAAGCATGCCTCAACAGGCCCCTGTGATTACCATTGACGGACCCGGTGGGGTAGGGAAAGGCACCGTGTGCCATCTGCTGGCTGAGAAGCTGGGTTGGCACTTGCTGGATTCAGGCGCCATCTATCGCGTTCTGGCACTGGCGGCTCTGCACCACAACATCGAGCTGGACAACGAAGAGGGCCTGGCCCTGACGGCGGCTCACCTGGATGTTTCATTCAGCCCCGATGAAGAGGGCGGCATCAAAGTGGTGCTGGAAGGGGAAGTGGTAAGCCGGGAGATCCGCACCCAGGAGTGCGCCAACGCCGCATCAAAAGTGGCTGCTTTTCCACGGGTTCGAGAAGCTCTGCTGCGTCGCCAAAGAGGATTCCGGGTGGATCCTGGCCTGATTGCCGACGGCCGAGACATGGGAACAGTGGTGTTCCCTGACGCAGAGGCTAAAATCTTTATGACTGCCAGTGCACAAGAGCGCGCGCGCCGACGTTACTTGCAGTTGAAGGAGAAGGGCTTAGATGCTAGTATTGACCGCCTTTTGGCGGAGATACAGGAGCGCGACGAGCGCGATGCCAACCGTAAGGTGGCACCTATGAAGCCCGCTGAAGACGCATTACTGATTGATACTACGGAGCTGTCCATCGACCAGGTGGTTGATAAGGTACTCCGCTTCGTAGTGGAAAAACTGGGCCGATAACGGTCCGCAAATCGCCCGTTTCAAGGAGTGAAGTGGGTTTTTGGCAACTACCCCATGTCCAGGATGGCACATGGATGACCACTATATATTTGTTGATTAAACATGACTGAATCTTTTGCTCAACTGTTTGAAGAATCCCTGAAGGATCTGGAAACCCGCCCCGGTGCCATCGTTAAAGGTACCGTTGTTGCTATCGAGAACGGCATCGTTCTGGTTGACGCCGGCCTGAAGTCCGAGTCCGCCATCCCTGCCGAGCAGTTCAAGAACGCTAAGGGCGAGCTGGAGATCAACGTAGGCGATTCCGTAGACGTTGCTCTGGACGCTGTTGAAGACGGCTTCGGTGAGACCCAGCTGTCTCGCGAAAAAGCCAAGCGTCACGAAGCATGGCTGCGTCTGGAGAAGGCCTACGAAGATGAAGAAACCGTTATCGGTATCATCAACGGCAAGGTTAAAGGCGGTTTCACCGTCGAGCTGGAAGGCATCCGTGCGTTCCTGCCTGGTTCCCTGGTAGACGTACGCCCTGTACGTGACACCACTCACCTGGAAGGCAAAGAGCTGGAATTCAAGGTGATCAAGCTGGACCAGAAGCGCAACAACGTTGTTGTTTCCCGTCGTGCGGTTATCGAGTCTGAGAACAGCGTTGAGCGTGAGCAGCTGCTGGAGAACCTGCAAGAAGGTCAAGAAGTTAAGGGTATCGTTAAGAACCTGACCGATTACGGTGCCTTCGTAGACCTGGGCGGCGTTGACGGCCTGCTGCACATCACTGACATGGCTTGGAAGCGCGTTAAGCATCCTTCCGAGATCGTGAACGTTGGTGACGAGATCAACGTTAAGGTACTGAAGTTCGACCGTGAGCGTACTCGCGTATCTCTGGGTCTGAAGCAGCTGGGTGAAGATCCATGGGTAGCCATCGCTGGCCGTTACCCAGAAGGTACCAAGCTGACCGGTCGCGTGACCAACCTGACTGACTACGGCTGCTTCGTTGAGATCGAAGAGGGCGTTGAAGGTCTGGTACACGTATCCGAAATGGATTGGACCAACAAGAACATCCACCCATCCAAGGTTGTTAGCCTGGGCGACAGCGTTGAAGTTATGGTTCTGGACATCGACGAAGAGCGTCGTCGTATCTCCCTGGGTCTGAAGCAGTGTAAAGCTAACCCATGGGATGAGTTCGCATCCAACTTCAACAAGGGCGACAAGGTTTCCGGTAAGATCAAGTCCATCACCGACTTCGGTATCTTCATCGGCCTGGAAGGCGGCATCGACGGTCTGGTTCACCTGTCCGACATCTCTTGGAACGTTGCTGGCGAAGAAGCCGTTCGCGACTACAAGAAGGGCGAAGAGATCTCCGCAGTTGTTCTGTCTGTAGACCCTGAGCGTGAGCGCATCAGCCTGGGTGTTAAGCAGATTGAAGAAGATCCCTTTAACAAGTACCTGTCTGACAACAAAAAAGGTGCTATTGTTAAAGGTACCATCACTGCAGTTGACGCCAAGGGCGCCACTGTAGAGCTGGGCGAGAACGTTGAAGGTTACATCCGTGTAGCTGACATCTCTCGCGATCGCATTGAAGATGCTTCCACCGTGCTGTCCGCCGGTGAAGAAGTAGAAGCCAAGTTCATGGGCGTTGATCGTAAGAACCGCACCATCAGCCTGTCCATCCGTGCTAAGGATGAGGCCGATGAGAAGGAAGCTATCGATACCCTGAACCAGCGTGAAGAAGCTACCTTCTCCAGCGCTATGGCTGAAGCCTTCAAAGCTGCTAAACAATAATCGCCTGTTGATTGGGGAACTTCGGTTCCCCATAAAGGCGACTGGTATTGGCTTTTAGGAGAGCGAGGATGACCAAGTCCGAACTTATCGAGAGATTGGCCAGTAAACAGTCGCACCTGTCCGGTAAGGAAGTGGAAGGTGCAATAAAAGAGATGCTGGAGCAGATGGCAACCACACTGGAGCAGGGGGATCGCATTGAGATCCGCGGCTTCGGTAGCTTTTCGCTTCATTATCGGGCTCCTCGGGTTGGCCGTAACCCCAAGACCGGGGATGCCGTTGAGCTGACTGGCAAATACGTACCTCATTTCAAGCCGGGCAAAGAGTTGCGCGAACGCGTCAACCAAAGCCTACAGGGTTGATTAAATAAAAGCCTTCGCATAGCGGAGGCTTTTTTGTATCTGGCGCCGAGTTGAACCGGTGTTCTGCAGTGACGGAACCGTACCGGAGTCCGGCCCGTTCGATTTACGCGCGCAGCCCGACGGCTGCCACGGGACACCTTGATGGGTGAGCTCTATTCCAACAAATATTCTCCGTCAAAGAACATCGCACCCTAGCCATGATTTTCTTTTTATAAGATAATCTTACTCCCTGTCTGATGCTCATGAGGAGCCACAGTGAAAGCCCTGCTTATCACGGCACTGGTTGCTGTCTTCTTCGTGGTTGCCATGGCCTTTGGTGCCCGCAACGACGAGTTGATCACCCTGAACTACTTTATTGCTCGCGGTGAGTTCTCTCTGCCCATGGTGTTGGCGGTAACCTTCTTCAGTGGGTTTGTGATCAGCTGGCTGATCACCATGGCACTGATGCTGGGTCAAAGATTCAAGCTGAGACGAATCCTTGCCCGAAACCAGCAACTGGAGAAGCGATTAGCCGAGCTCGAGTCCAACGACACCAATGCTTGAGCTGTTTTTCCTACTCCTGCCTATCGCCGCCGCCTACGGTTGGTACATGGGCCAGCGCAGCGCCGGCCAGACCGAGCGTAAGCGCAGTCGTGCTCTCTCCAAGAATTATTACGATGGCCTGAACTACCTGCTGTCTGATCAGCCGGATAAAGCCGTCGATCTCTTTATCGAACTGCTGCAGGTGGATGAAGAGACCTTCGAGACCCACCTCTCCCTGGGAAACCTGTTCCGTAAACGGGGTGAGGTAGACCGCTCCATTCGCATTCACCAGAACCTGATTGCCCGGCCTCACCTGAGCACAGAACAGCGAGACGCAGCGATGATGGAGCTGGGTAAGGATTACCTGGCCGCCGGCCTGTATGACCGGGCCGAAGACCTGTTTCTGAAGCTGGTGAAAGAGCCTGATCACAGTCAGGATGCCGAGCGTCAGTTGCTCTCCATCTACCAGGCCACCAAGGAGTGGTGGAAGGCGATCAAGGTTGCCCGCAAGTTTGGCCGGGTGAGTCGCAAGGAACTCAAGCCGGTGGTAGCTCACTACTATTGTGAATTGGCCCACCAGGCAAAAGACCCGGTCGAGAGGATGAAGCTGCTGGACAAGGCGCTCTCTACCGACAGTCACTGCGTTCGCGCCATGGTGGAGAAGATTCGCGCCCTGGAAGGCAAAGACAACGCCGGTGCGGCCAAACTGGTGAACCAGTTGGTGGCGGCGGCGCCGGACATGTTGCCCGAGGTACTGGATGACGCCGAAGCGATCTTCGGTCAGCTGGATATGGACGATCAATTCGTGGCCCTGTTGCACTCGGTGCTGGAGCGTGACGGTAACGTCAGTACCCTGCTGAAACTGGTGGACATCACCGCCCAGACCTCGGGGCCTGATCAGGCGGAGATGCTGCTGCTGGAGCAGCTTAAGCGTCAGCCCACCATGCGTGGCTTTCATCATCTGATGAAACTGCAAATGGAGCAGGCGGATCTCGGCGCCGGCAAGGAGCGCATCGACATGCTCTCCAAGCTGGTGGAAGCTCAGATAAAACTCAGGCCCATTTACCGCTGTCGTCGCTGTGGCTTCCCCTCACACAGCCTCTATTGGCACTGCCCCTCCTGCAAGAGTTGGGGGGAGGGCAAGCGTATACGCGGCCTCGACGGAGAATAGATAACCTGCGCTGGTGCGCAGCAAACTCCAATACCAAGAACTACCGATAACACCCTACAACCGGAGACACCCATGCATAATGACCCTAAGGTGCTAGTCGCACTGGACTTCAATGACGCAGAGACTGCACTGAGCTTTGTATCTGAACTGGATGCCTCCCAATGTCGACTCAAAGTGGGTAAAGAGCTGTTTACCTCTTTCGGTCCCCAGTTTGTCAAAAGCCTGATTGATCAGGGTTTCGACGTCTTCCTGGACCTGAAGTTTCACGACATCCCCAACACCGTGGCCAAGGCGGTCACCGCCGCGGCCGAACTGGGGGTATGGATGGTGAATGTGCACGCCGGTGGTGGCAGCCGTATGATGAGGGCCGCCGCCGATGCCCTTAAACCCTATGGCGACCGGGCGCCGATGCTGATTGCCGTGACCATGCTGACCTCCATGGAGGAGAGTGAACTGGCTGAGCTGGGGGTGACCCGCAGCGCCGAGGCGCACGTGCTGGCCCTGGCCAAGCTGGCCAAAGCCAGTGGTCTGGATGGAGTGGTGTGTTCCGCCCGTGAAGCTTCCATGCTCAAGGCGGAGCTGGGCAGCGACTTTAAACTGGTGACCCCGGGCATTCGCCCTGCAGGCAGCGACAAAGGGGATCAGAAGCGGGTGATGACGCCGGCAGAAGCGGTTGCCGCCGGCAGTGACTACCTGGTGATTGGCCGGCCCATCACCAAAGCCGAGTCCCCCATCCAGGCGTTGAAAGAGATTAACGCCACCCTGTAACTCTGTGGTGAGGCGAAAGCCCAACAGCTGCGACCCGAATAAAGGCGACCCATAGCGGTCGCCTTTTCGTTTTCTGTGCCTATGGACACAACCCCTCTTGTCATACCAAGCAATTGCTTGGTAGCTTAGTTCAATTAGTGACCAGGAGGGTTTATGACGCACAAGGCCGTGATCACCTGCGCCCTGACCGGGGTGCTCACCGACCCCAGCCGCCATCCGGTGCCGGTAACTCCGGCGCAGATGGCGGCCGAAGCCAAGTCGGCGTTCGATGCCGGTGCCGGCATCATGCACATCCATTTTCGCCGTCAGCAACCGGGCAAAGGGCATCTGCCCAGTTGGGAACCACAGGTTGCCCAGGAGATTGGCGAGGCGATCCGCGGCGCCTGTCCCGGCGTGCTGCTCAACTTCACCACAGGCGTGGTCGGACGGGATCAGTCCGGGCCTCTGGCCTGTCTAGAGCGGTGTCGACCGGAAATTGCCGCCTGCAACGCCGGCAGCCTCAACTACCTTAAGGTCACGTCCAAGGGCAGTTGGGCCTGGCCACCGATGCTGTTCGACAATCCAGCCGACAAGGTGGAGGAGATGGTCGCTCACTGCCATCGCTGGAATATTCGCCCCGAGTTTGAGTGCTTTGATCTGGGCATAGTGCGCAGCGTCGCCATGTATCAGCAGGTGGGCATGGTGGCCAGGCCCAACTACAACCTGGTGATGGGGGTGGCCTCTGGCATGCCGGCCGATCCGGATCTGCTGCCGCTTCTGCAGCGTTACATGCTTGCTGACACCCTGTGGCAGACCACGGTGATTGGTCGTCAGGGGATCTGGCCGGTCCATCGCAGGACCGCCGAGCTGGGCGGGCATCTGCGCACCGGCCTGGAGGACAGCTTCTATCTGCCCGATGGCAGCAAGGCCAGGGGCAACGGCGAGATGATTGCCGCCCTGGTCTCTGTGGCCGAGCAGGCTGGGCGCAGTATTGCCAGCCCAGAGGAGGCCAGGGCCATCTATCTTTAATCTGAACTGTGTATTGCTGGGGAGGTGGTTGGCGCCCTGTACACCCATGACCTGGAGGGAACCATGCAACTGACCCAGATGATAAAGCGCAATGCGGCGCTTTATCCCACTCAGACCGCCACGATTTGTGGCGCCCGCCATCACAGCTGGGCACAGCTGACAACCCGTGTGGCCAAGGCGGCGTCACTGCTCAGGGAGTGCGGCGTACAGGAGGGCGATCGCGTTGCGGTGTTGGCGCTCAACAGTGACCGCTACTACGAGCAGTTCTTTGCGACACCCTGGTCCGGCGCCGTTCTGGTGCCGCTGAATATCCGCTGGTCCGTGAAAGAGAACCTGTTTGCCCTGAAGGACTCCGGGGCCAGGATATTGGTGGTGGACGACACCTTTCTCCCCGCCGCCGAAGCGATTCTCGCCGGTGACAGCGCGGTGGAGCGGGTGATCCACATCGGTGACAGCCTCACTCCGGAAGGGATGGTGGATTACGCCGCCCGACTCGATGAGCTGGCGCCCATGGAGGACGCCGGTCGGGGAGGGGAGTCTCTGGCCGGGATCTACTACACCGGCGGTACCACAGGGTTTCCCAAGGGGGTGATGCTCAGTCACCACAACCTGTGGATCTCCAGTGTGTCCGCCTCCCTGGGATTGGACCTGGCTCATCCGCAGGTGCGTTACCTGCACGCGGCGCCCATGTTTCATGCGGCCGACATCGCCATGTCCTACGCCACCACCATCTGCAGTGCCACACAGGTCTTTATCCCCGCCTTCGATTGCCAGGCGCTGGTGACCGCCATCGCCGAACACAGGGTGACTCACACCCTGCTGGTGCCCACCATGATCACCATGCTGCTGGGGTCCGGGACGATTCCGGGGGCCGACCTGACCAGCCTGGAGACCATAGTCTACGGGGCGTCGCCCATGCCGGAGGGCACCCTGCGCCAAGCCTTGGCCGAGCTGCCAAACGTGGGCTTCATCCAGGCCTACGGTCAGACCGAACTGGCGCCGTTGGCCACCATATTGCCGGCCCGTTACCACGTCCTAGACGGCCCCTGTGCCGGCAAGCTGAGATCTGCCGGACAGGCGGTCAGCTGCGTTGAACTGGAGGTGGTCGGCCCCACGGGAACACCGGTGCCGAGCGGGCAGGTGGGCGAGGTGCGGGTCCGTGGCGGCAATGCCATGCAGGGATATTGGAACCGGCCGGAAGAGAGTGCGGCAGTGATGCGCGACGGCTGGATTCATACCGGGGATGCCGGCTACCTGGACGAACAGGGGTTTCTGTTCCTGGTGGACAGGGTGAAGGATATGATCGTCACCGGAGGGGAAAACGTCTACTCCGCCGAGGTAGAGAGCGCACTGTCCCGCCACCCGGCGGTGGCCGAGGTGGTAGTGATCGGTATCCCCAGTGAGCAGTGGGGGGAGCAGGTGCACGCCCTGGTTCGGATAAAGCCGGAGCAGAGTCTGGCGGAGGGAGAGCTGATCGCCTTCTGTCAGGGCGAGATTGCCGGTTATAAGTGTCCGCGCAGCGTAGAGGTGCGCACCAACCCCTTCCCGGTAACCGGCGCTGGTAAGTTGCGCAAGGCGGACCTGCGCGCGCCCTATTGGGAGGGGCACCAGAGACGGGTGAACTGAGCGTCCAGCGCCTTTAACAAAAAAGCCAGCCCCCTTCGGGCTGGCTTTTCAATGCCAGAGCGTTCCGGTGACCGGGTTTACTTAATGCGCATACCGGGCTTGGCACCGGAGTCCGGGGAGAGGATGTAGAGCTCATCCTTGCCGGGACCGGCGGCCAGCACCATCCCTTCGGACACACCGAACTTCATCTCCCGAGGTGCCAGGTTGGCCACCATCACGGTCAGACGGCCTTCCAGATCTTCCGGCGCATAGGCGGACTTGATGCCGGCGAACACCTGCTTGGTTTCGCCGCCCAGGTCCAGGGTCAGCTTCAGCAGCTTCTTGGCCTTCTCAACATGCTCCGCCTTGGCGATGCGGGCCACCCGCAGGTCCACCTTCATGAAGTCGTCGAAGCTGCAGGTCTCGCCGATGGGGTCCTTGGCCAGTTCGTCGTTGGTGCCTTCCTCGGCGGCTGGGGTTTCAGGCTCAGCCTGGGCTTCGACCAGGTTCTCTTTGGAGGCGTCGACCATGGCGCTCACCTTGTCCATCTCGATGCGCTGGATCAACGGCTTGAACTTGTTGATGCCGTGACCGGTCAGGGTGGTGTGAATACCCTCCCAGGTCAGCTCGGAGGCGAGGAACTCCTCGACGGCGGCGGCCATGGTTGGCAACACAGGCTTGAGGTAGATCATCAGCAGGCGGAACAGGTGGATGCCCATGGAGCACACCTCGTGGGCCTTCTGCTCCATACCTTCCTGCTTGACCAACTGCCAGGGTGCCGCGTCGGCGATGTAGCCATTGGCCTTGTCCGCCAGGGCCATGATTTCGCGCATGGCACGGCCAAATTCGCGATCTTCATAGTACTGGGCGATGGTGGCGTCGGCGTCCTGGAACTCTTTCAGCAGCTCTGGGGCATCGATGCTGTCGGCCAGCTTGCCGTCAAAACGCTTGGCAATGAAGCCTGCGGTTCGGGAGGCGATGTTCACCAGCTTGCCAACCACGTCGGAGTTCACCCGCTGGGCGAAATCTTCCAGGTTCAGGTCCAGATCGTCGATGCGGTTGTTCAGCTTGGCGGCGTAGTAGTAGCGCAGGTACTCGGGGTTGAGATGATCCAGATAGGTGCGCGCCTTGATGAAGGTGCCGCGGGACTTGGACATCTTGGCACCGTTGACGGTGACGTAGCCGTGGGCAAACACATTGGTGGGCTTGCGGAAACCGGCGCCGTCCAGCATGGCGGGCCAGAATAGGCTGTGGAAGTAGATGATGTCCTTGCCGATGAAATGGTACAGCTCGGCGTCGGAGTCGGCGGCGAAGTAATCGTCGAAGTTCAGATCATCACGCTTGTCGCACAGGTTCTTGAAAGAGCCCATGTAGCCGATGGGGGCGTCCAGCCAGACGTAGAAGAACTTCTCGCCGTTGGTGCCGGGGATCTCGAAGCCGAAGTAGGGCTTGTCGCGGCTGATGTCCCACTGTTGCAGGCCCTGCTCGAACCATTCGTTGAGCTTGTTGGCCATCTCCTCCTGCAGGGAACCGCTGCGGGTCCAGGCTTCCAGCATATCCTTGAATGCAGGCAGGTCGAAGAAGTAGTGCTCAGAGTCTTTCAGCACCGGAGTGGCACCGGAGACAACGGACTTGGGGTTTTTCAGATCCGTGGGACTGTAGGTGGCGCCACAGTTATCACAGTTGTCTCCGTTCTGATCTTCGCTGTCGCACTTAGGACAGGTGCCCTTGACGAAACGGTCTGGCAGGAACATCTGCTTTTCCGGATCGAACAGCTGGCTGATGGTGCTGGTCTTGATGTGGCCGGCATCATTCAGGCGGGTGTAGATCAGGGTCGCCAGCTCACGGTTTTCGTCGCTGTGGGTGGAGTGGTAGTTGTCAAAGCCTACCTGGAACTCGGCAAAGTCCGCCTGGTGCTCCTCGGATACCTGGGCGATCATCTCTTCCGGGGTCATGCCCAGCTGCTGAGCCTTGAGCATGATGGGGGTGCCGTGGGCGTCATCGGCACACACATAGGTGCAGTGATGACCGCGCAGCTTCTGGAAGCGAACCCAGATGTCGGTTTGGATGTACTCCAGCATGTGGCCAAGATGGATGGGACCGTTGGCGTAGGGGAGGGCGCTGGTTACCAGGATCTTTCTTTGTGGAGATGCCATTTTATCTCTTGCGTGCAATGGATTACGGAATTCGGGCAAGTTTAACTGATAGGAGACGCATTTTCACCCATACAGGATGCCGTTGAGCGCATTATGCGCATGCGAATGTTCAGAGTTCTGGTACACTTGGCGAAATATCTCTATGACGGAGCCTGAGCGTGAGCCCAAATCCCATCCAAGATAAGCTACCGGAAGCCCTTTCCAAGCAAGTCCTTGAGATCCTTTCCCAACAGCAAGACCCCTATCTTCAGCAAAATCTGGTCGAGGCCGGCATCGTACGCAGCCTGGACATCGACGGCCGTTGCCTGAAGCTGGGGCTGGTCTACCCCTACCCCTGTCAGAGCAAGTATCGTCAGCGCGTAATGGGCCTGACCAATGCCCTGGCCAAGCTGGACGCCATCGAAGAGGTGGAGTGCGAGATTGGCCTGCAGGTGCCCACCATCACCGCCGCCGGTCAGGCGGAACAGGTGAAGGGCGTGAAGAACATCATCGCCGTCTCCTCAGGTAAGGGCGGCGTGGGCAAATCCACCACCGCCATCAACCTGGCCCTGGCCCTGGCGGCTGAAGGCGCCCGGGTCGGCGTGCTGGATGCGGACATCCACGGCCCCTCGGTGCCCATTATGCTTGGCGTTAAAGAGTTCCAGCCGGTGAGCACCGACGGCAAAACCATGGAGCCCGCCATTGCGCACGGCATGGCCGCCATGTCCATCGGCTTTATGGTAACCGAAGATCAAGCCACCGTATGGCGTGGTCCTATGGCCGCTGGCGCCCTGGTGCAGCTGCTGAACGAGACCAACTGGCCGGATCTGGACTACCTGATGATCGACATGCCCCCGGGCACTGGCGACATTCAGCTGACCCTGTCTCAGCAGGTGCCGGTAGCCGGTGCGGTGGTGGTGACCACCCCTCAGGACATCGCTACCGCCGATGCCCGCAAGGGGATCACCATGTTCAACAAGGTGAACATCCCGGTGCTGGGTATTGTGGAGAACATGAGTTACCACATCTGCTCCCAGTGTGGCAGCAAGGAGCACCCATTCGGCTCCGGCGGCGGTCAGGCCACTGCGGAACGCTATAATGTGCCTTTGCTGGGTGATCTGCCCCTGAACGTGGCGATCCGGGAAGCGGTCGACAGCGGTAACCCCACAGTCGTGGCTGACCCTGAAGGGGAGCTGACGGCGCAGTACAAGAGCATCGCCCGTAAGAGCGCCGCCGCCCTGGTGAATCTGTCCGAGCCTACAGGGCTGGAGATCGAGATTTGCGACGAGTAGGCTCGCCTGCCGTCGCCCGTTTTTATTAACGTTAATTGAAGTACAAGTCATGGCTAACCAACAACAATGCGTCATCATCGGCATCGCCGGTGCGTCTGCCTCGGGGAAGAGCTTGATCGCTCGAACCATCTGTGACGATCTGCGCCAGGATATGGGCACGGATCAGATCGCGATGATCACCGAGGACTGCTACTACAAGGATCAGGGTCACCTGTCCATGGAGGAGCGGGTTAAGACCAACTACGATCACCCCAGTGCCCTGGACCATGAACTGCTGTGTCAGCACCTGGAGCAGCTGCGTGCCGGGGAATCCTGTGATGTGCCGGTCTACAGCTATGTGGAACACACCCGTATGCCCCAGACCACCAAGGTGACGCCTAAGCGGGTGATCATCATCGAAGGCATTCTGCTGCTGACCGATCCCAAGCTGCGCGAGCAGATGCACGCCTCCATCTTTATGGATACTCCGCTGGATATCTGCCTGCTTCGTCGCCTGCGCCGTGACGTGGAGGAGCGTGGCCGTACCATGGATTCCGTACTGGAGCAGTATAAGCAGACGGTTCGTCCGATGTTTTTGCAGTTCATTGAACCCTCCAAGCAGCACGCCGACCTGATCGTGCCGCGCGGCGGTAAGAACCGCATCGCCATCGACTTCCTGAAAGCCAAGATTCGTCAGCTGGCCAGCGACTAAAATAATAAAAAAAAATCGACTTGTACCCAAAGGTTTTAGGGATAGAGAACATGCGTCTTACCGATATCGAGATTGAACAGCACCTGGACAAGGGCCAGATCAGCATTGAGCCACGGCCCTCCCAGAATCGTATTTCCGGCGTCAGCGTGGACGTCACCCTGGGGGACCGTTTCCGTGTCTTTCAGGACCACACCGCTGCCTCCATCGACCTCTCCGGCCCCCGCGATGAGGTGCAAAAGGCCCTCAACAGTGTGATGAGCGATGAGATCGCCATTGCGGACGGCGATGCCTTCTATCTGCATCCCGGCGAGCTGGCCCTGGGGGCCACCTTTGAGTCTCTGACTCTGCCCGCCGACATCGTGGGTTGGCTGGATGGCCGCTCCTCCCTGGCACGCCTGGGTCTGATGGTGCACGTAACCGCCCATCGCATCGATCCCGGCTGGTCCGGTCAGATTGTTCTGGAGTTCTACAACAGTGGCAAACTGCCCCTGGCCCTACGCCCGGGAATGACCATCGGTGCCCTGAACTTCGAAAAGTTGGCGATGGAGTGTGCCCGCCCGTACAACAAGCGCAGCAATGCCAAGTATCGCGATCAACAGGGCGCGGTGGCCAGTCGCATCACCCAGGATGGCTGATGAGCAGCTGGATTGACGGTGTGCCCTCGCAATCTCTGAGTCTGTCCGACCGGGGTTTGAACCTGGCCGATGGCCACTTCACCACCATGCTGGTACGTGAGGGAGAGGTTGTGCTGTGGCCACTGCATCGTCAACGGTTGAGTCAGGCGTGCAGCAGGCTGCTGATGGCCGAACCTGACTGGAGCCAGGTTGAAGCCACCCTGGCTCAGGCGACCTCGGGACAGCAAGGACTGATGGTGGCCAAACTGCTGTTTACCCGGGGAGAGCAGGGCAGAGGTTACGCCGCCTCTTTAAACCAGCCTCCCAGGGTGATCCTCACCCTCCACCCCTATCCTGTACACTATCTGCAGTGGCAAAAACTGGGGATCCGCATCGGCGTCGCCGACTTTGTCTTGGGTAATCAGCCCGCCCTGGCGGGCCTGAAAACCCTGGGTCGAACCGAGCAGGTGCTGCATCGCGCCGAAGTGGATGCCAGTCTGGCCGACGAGTTGCTGGCCCTGGATGTCCAGGGGCGGATTCTGGAAACCAGCGCCGCCAACCTGTTTCTGTGCCAGGACCGGGTTTTGCTGACGCCGTCACTGCATCGAGGCGGGGTGGCCGGAGTGATGCGTCAGCACATTGTGGGTCTGGCCCCCGAGCTTGGCTGGCAGGTAGTCATCCGGGATCTGACTCGGCCTGATCTGGATCGGGCCGATGCGGCGTTTATCAGCAATTCTCTGATGGGGCTGGTTCCCGTCACTGAACTGGCGGGACGTGCTTTAGCCGTCCCTGCCGCCCTCAGGAGCCTGCAGGAGGCGTTGGCATAATGAAGAAATGGATGGTTGGCCTGGCGCTCTCCCTGGCCAGTCTGGCCCTGGCCGCAGTGATTGCGGCGGCCTACATGGTTCATCGCCTGGATAAGGAGATGGCGGCGCCCCTGAATTTAACCAAGGCCACCGAGTGGCAGTTGCCGGTGGGGGCGTCCACCGTTCGCGTGGCCAACCTCTGGTCCGAAGAGGGGTGGATACCCACCTCCCTCTGGATAAAACTGGCGGTGCGCATGGAGCCCACCCTGGCCAACATCAAGGCTGGCACCTATCAGCTGGAACCCCAGATGAGTGTTCGCGAGGCACTGCAGCTGTTGATGGATGGCAGGCAGATGGCATTTCGCCTGACTCTGGTGGAGGGAGAGACCCTGAAACAGGCGCTGGCCCGGGTGTCCGAACACCCCAAGTTGACCCAACCCGCCCAGGGGATGGCAGGCCTGCAGGCCGCCATCGAGTTTGAAGGTCTCAACCCCGAGGGGATGCTGTTCCCCGACACCTATCAGTTTCATGCTGGCGACTCTGCCGAAGCCCTGGTGCGCCGTGCCGCCAGCCGGATGCGACGTGAAATTGAACAGGCCTGGAGCCAGTGCCAGGAGGGTCTGCCCCTCGAGAGCGATTACCAGATGGTGATCCTGGCCTCCATCATCGAGAAGGAGACCGCCCTGGCCGAGGAGCGTCCACTGATCGGGTCGGTGTTCATCAACCGTCTCAATCGTGGCATGCGTCTTCAGACCGACCCCACGGTGATCTACGGCATGGGAGATCGCTTCGATGGCAACATCACCAAGGCGGACCTGCTGGAGAGAACAGCCTATAACACCTACCGTATTCGAGGCTTGCCGCCTACGCCCATCTCCCTGGTGGGACGGGAAGCGCTGCAGGCCGCCTGCCAACCGGCCCAGAGCAAGTACTATTACTTTGTCTCCAAAGGGGACGGCAGCCACCACTTTTCACGGACCCTGAAGGAACACAACAGGGCCGTTAATAAATACATCAGAAAGAGATCATGAGTCAGACTGGAAAATTCATCGTTATCGAAGGCCTGGAAGGCGCGGGGAAGAGCTCAGCCATTGAGCGGGTCAACGCCTGGTTTGAGCGCCACTTTCCCGGACAGGAGAGGGTCAACACCCGGGAGCCGGGGGGGACCCCTCTGGCGGAGGAGATCCGCGAGATCTGGAAGCGCCCCAGAGAGGAACCCATGGCCAACATGACCGAGCTGCTGATGGTCTACGCCTGCCGCGCCCAGTTGGTGGAAACGGTGATCAAGCCCGCCCTGGCGCGCGGCAGCTGGGTCATCGGTGACCGGCACAACCTCTCTTCCCTGGCGTATCAAGGGGCCGGACGAGGCCTGTCCAAAGAGGTCGAGGGGTTGTCAGAGATCACCCTCGGCAGCTTCAAGCCATACCTGACCCTGTACCTGGACATCGACCCCAAGGTTGGGTTGGAGCGGGCCCGCGGTCGGGGTGAGCTGGACCGAATCGAGCTGGAAAGCCTGGATTTCTTCGAGCGCGCCCGTCAAAACTACCTGAGCCATGCCGCCGCCGATGCCCGCATTTGCACCATAGACGCCTCCCAACCCATGGAGAAGGTACAGCAGGACATCGAGGACGCCCTGGCGGAGGCGCTGCTGTGACCCTGCCCATGGGACTCAGCGCCATGCCCTGGCTAGAACGAAGCTGGCAACTCTGGCAGCAGAGCCTGGCCAGTGGCCGACTGAGCCATGGCTGGTTGATCTGCGGCGCCCAGGGCATAGGCAAGACTGAGCTGGCCAATGCCTTGGCGGACTCACTGCTGTGTGAACAGGGAAGCGGCTGCGGCCTGTGTCGGGGCTGTCAGTTGCTGGCCGCCGGTAACCATCCGGACCGGCTGGTGATTCAGCCCGACCCCAGGGTGATCAAGGTGGAGCAGATCCGAGCGCTCATCCACGCGCTTGAAGGCACCGCCCACCAGGGCGGCCGTCGGGTGGTGGTAATTCATCAGGCCGATGCCATGAACACCGCAGCCGCCAATGCCCTGCTTAAGACGCTGGAGGAGCCCGCGCCGGGTGTGCACCTGCTTTTGGTGAGCGATGCGCCAAATCGCCTTCCGGCCACCATCGTCAGCCGGTGTCAGCGCCTGCTGGTGGCGTCACCTTCCCGTCAGCAGTCGTTGCAATGGCTGGGGGAAGGACGCGTTGCCCCCCAGAAGCTGGATGCCTTGCTGCGGCTGTTCGGGGGGCCGATCAAGCTGGCCGAGGCGGCGGAGTCCGGACAGCTGGACACCATAGAGTCCTGGCGCCACGCCTGGCAAAGAAGCCTGGACAGCGGTGTGCTGGATCCCGTGCTCTTTGGTCTGGATGATGCCCAGGCGGCGCAGGCACTGAAGTTGCTCTATATTGATCTTGTTGCCGATCCCCATGCCTATGTGGCGTCTCTAAGCCGTTATCAGGTCCTGGCCCGGGAGGTGGCAGAGCTGCATCAGCGGTTTGAAACCCAGCCCGGACTGAATGCGGTCGCGGTGTTTCAGCAGTTGTTGGTGCACAGATAGTCTCAACAGAACACCGCCTCTCAGCTTTGTCAGATGGAGATTCAATGACCACCAGATTGACCCACAGCTTCCACTCCCTTAACGAGCTGCATCTGGCCTACATGGCTTTTGTTAAATCCGGTGGTCTCTTTATCCCCTGTGAACAACCCACTGAGCTTGGGAATAGGGTCGAGCTTCTCTACACTCTGCCCGGAGAGAGTGAGCCGACAAGGGTGTTTGGTGAGGTGGTGTGGTTCAATCCCCAGGCCGACAGCCAACGACCCCGAGGCGTTGGCATTGCCTTTGCCGAGGGGGATGAGTCACACCGGGAGCGCATAGAGCAGCTGTTGGCCGATCAGTTGGGCAGTGGCCAATTGACCTGGACCCTATAACCACTTAAGCTCTGCCGCTTCGAAATTTTCCGGAGTGAAGTTGTGCTTATCGATTCCCATTGCCACCTTGATCGCCTGGCGGAAGACGCCAACCCTGAGTCGCTCAGACCCGTTGTGGAGCGTGCCAGGGACGCTGGCGTCAAGGAGATGCTTTGTGTGTCTGTTTCTCAGAAAGGCTATGAGCCCATGCGCAAGGCGGCCGAGCCATTTGAGGAGGTGGTGTTTTCCTGTGGTGTCCATCCTCTGGACATCAAGGAGGGATTCGACCAGGCCTGGCTCAGGCAGCATGCCCAGGATGTCAGGGTGGTGGCCGTTGGTGAGACCGGTCTGGATTACTACTACAGCAAAGACAACATTGCCGATCAGCAGCGTGCCTTTGCCGAGCACATCGACGTGGCCAGAGAGCTGGATAAGCCGGTGATCGTGCATACCCGCGATGCAAGAGAGGACACCCTGGGTATCCTGCGCGAAGGGCAGGGAGTGGAAGGGGTGCTGCACTGCTTTACCGAAAACTGGGAGATGGCCAGTGCCGCCCTGGATTTGGGCCTGTACATCTCCATCTCCGGCATAGTGACCTTCCGCAATGCGGATATGCTCAGGGATGTGGTGCGCAAGCTGCCCATGGACAGGTTGCTGGTGGAGACCGACTCTCCCTACCTGGCGCCGGTTCCCTACCGGGGCAAGCAGAATCAACCCGCCTATGTTCGCGAGGTCGCCCAGTATGTGGCCGACCTGAAGCACTGCTCCTACGAGGAGCTGTGCTGTCAAACGGCAGAGAACTACAAGAGACTGTTTCGTCGTTAAGAAAAAAGGAGCCATCGGCTCCTTTTTTTGTGTTTGGGATAAGTGAACTCTCAAGCCGAGTTCGACTGGTGGACGCTGAAAAAGGCGCAAAAAAAAAGCCCATAACCACTCCAAGTTGTCACAGGCTTAGGGGAACTGGTGGGCGCACTGTTGCCGCGCCTTTGCGAAAGCTCCACTAAAGGTAGACCAAGATTTCATCAATCGCCAAGCGATGAACGATGTTTTGTCGCTGATCCGACCTTTATGGCAACAGGGAACGCCACACCGGGGTCAAACCTTGGCGACATTGTCCCTGACCAGCTCCCTTGGTAGTGAGTTTTTCAGCTTGTTGCCCACCCACTTGGCCAGCCCCAGGGGCACGCCCTGCCAGCGAACCAGTATCTCCCCCTTGGCTTCGGCTCCGTTGTCTCTGGGAAGGTCTCTGCCCATCAGGTAGGTAACCGCTTCATCGTCACTGAGCTCCACTGCCTTACTGGCTTCAGCCCCCAGCAGCATCAGCGTTTCATGGCTGACCTTGAAGCCATGTTTGGCCTCCTCGCCCAACTTGACTCCCAGACGCTGCATGCGAATGGCCGGAATGAAACGGTCACAGCCTTGTGGGAACAGCCAAAGTTCCTTGTCCCTGGCCATCAGCTCACCGGCGGGCAGGGTCAGGCCAAAGGTAGATTGCAGGTGGTCTCGCAATGCCTCCGTCTGCTTGCGGGTGGCGTTGGTAAAGGGAAAACGGCCCAACCTCGGTGGACGGTGCTCGCTCTCTACAGAGGCGGTTTTACGCAGGGCAGCGACAAAAAAGCCTTCGCTGTCGTAGATCTGCGGCCAGATGTGCAGAAAGCCCTCCGGTGTCACTGCCTTGCTGGCATCAGGAAACAGGCAGGAGAGATCCACAAACTCCACGGCGTCACCAAAGCGCGATTTAAGATGCAGACATACCTGCTGATTCTCCTGGCGGCTCAGGGTACAGGTGGAGTAGACCATCAGGCCGCCGGGCTTCAGGGCGTGAAAGCCGGACTCAATCAGTCCCCGCTGGGTCTCGGCGATACTCTCTACCGATTCCAGGCTCCAGTTGCTCAGGGCATCGGGGTCCTTACGCAGGGTGCCCTCGCCGGAGCAGGGGGCGTCCAGCAGTATGGCGTCAAACGTCTCTGGCAGGGTGTGGCCAAACACCTGGGCATCGAAGTGGGTCAGTACCGTGTTAGCGACGCCCATACGACACAGGTTGGCGTGCAGGCCCTTGAGGCGGGAGGAGGAGTATTCGTTGGCCATCAGCAGGCCACGGTTGTCCATCCAGGCTGCCAGCTGGGTGGTTTTGGATCCTGGGGCCGCAGCCATGTCCAGCAGGGTATCCGGCGCGTCGATCAGCGAGGCCATCACAAAGGGGGGCATCATGGAGGAGGCTTCCTGGATATAGAACAGTCCGGCCAGGTGTTCCAGGGTGTTGCCCAGTTGCACACTCTCATCGTCCCGGCTCAGCCAGTACCCTTGTGGGCACCAGGGGATCGCTTCGAAGTGCCAGCCTTTTGGGGTCATCCTCTCGATGAAGCTGTCGCAGTCAGTTTTGAGGGTGTTGATGCGGATCGAGGGGCGCAGCGGTTGGCTGTTGTAATGGACAAACTCCTCAAGGCTCAGGTGACTTGGCAAAATCTCACTGATAGAGTTGAGGAATTCCTGCTTGATGTTCGCCATAACGGCTTCCGGCTGATGGAAAATGGCGGCAAATATAGCACAGACAAAAATGAAAAAGGTGATGCTCGGGTGCTAAATCGGTTGTGGCTGGCGCTGTTTTTTCTGGGAGGGGCCGGTGGCCTGTGGCAATGGCTGATATTGGGCAACGATCAGGTGTTGCCGCAGATGATCGCCAGCCTGTTTGATATGGCCAAGCTCTCGGTGGAGATCCTTATCGGTCTGCTCGGGGTACTGGCGCTGTGGCTGGGGTTGATGCGCATCGGTGAACAGACTGGCCTCATCCAGGCCCTGTCCCGATGGCTGACACCGCTGTTCTCAAGGCTGATGCCCGAAGTGCCTGCGGGGCATCCGGCCCTGGGGTCGGTGACACTGAACCTGGCAGCCAATGCCCTTGGCCTGGACAATGCGGCCACCCCCATGGGCCTCAAGGCGATGAAGGATCTGCAGAGCCTCAATCCCACCCCCTCCATGGCCTCCAATGCCCAGATCCTCTTTCTGGTCCTCAATACCTCCTCGGTGACTCTGCTGCCGGTGACCGTATTCATGTACCGTGCCCAGCAGGGGGCCGCACACCCGACAGATGTGTTCATACCCATATTGCTGGCCACCTGTGCCTCGACCCTGGCGGGGCTGTTGGCGGTGTCACTGGTGCAGCGCATCAACCTGCTGGATCGGGTGGTGCTGCTGTGGGGCGGTGGCCTGGTTGCCGGTTTGCTGGCCCTGGTGGCCTATCTGATCACCCTTTCTGCCGAGGGGCTGCAGCAGTTCTCCACCCAATCCAGTGCCCTGGTGCTTTTTGCCGTGGTGATGGCGTTTCTGGGGCTGGCCTGGTACCGGGGCATCAACGCCTATGATGCCTTTGTCAGTGGTGCAGGGGAGGGGGTGAAGCTGGTGGTCACCCTGCTGCCTTATCTGCTGGCGATGTTGCTGGCCATCGGTTGGCTGAGGGGCTCCGGGGCTTTGGAAGCGCTGCTTGATGCCATCCGTGCCCTGTGTGCCGCCCTGGGGGTGGACGCACGCTTCGTGGACGCTCTGCCCACGGCGATGATGAAGCCGCTGAGCGGCTCCGGCGCCAGGGCGATGATGGTGGAAACCATGAACCACCACGGTGCCGACTCGTTTGCCGGGCGACTGGCGGCGATGTTCCAGGGCTCGACGGAGACCACCTTCTATGTACTGGCGGTCTACTTTGGCTCTGTGGGGATACGCAATGGACGCCATGCGGTGGCCTGTGGCCTCACCGCCGATCTGGCCGGCATAATCACAGCCATAGCCGTTGCCTATCTGTTCTACGGGTAAGGGTATTGGTTCAGAGACAGAAAGGCCCGCCATTGGCGGGCCTTTTCAGGTTTAGAACACAGGTTTCCACTCGAGCCAGCTCTCCCTCGAGTTTTCATGGAGGGGGAATCGGTCCAGAGTGGAGGCCCGGTTACTGTCGTCGGTGCCCTCCTGAGTGGCAAAGGCGATGCCACCCATCAGCAGGGTGTCCAGGGACTCGGTGTGGATCTCGGCGCCGCTGAACAGCCCCAGTTTCACCGTCAGGCCACTGGCGTTCCAGAAGCGACTGGAGCGATTCACCAGGTGACGATAATGGGGCTCCAGCTCAATGGTGATCTCAACCTGGGTCGCATCGTCAGCCAGTCCCTGTTTGACCACCTTGCCCACGGGGATCTGCCTGTAGAGTACCGGGCTACCGATGCGGACCGAGCCCAGTTGAGGCTGGGTCAGCACCAGGCGCAGTGCCTGGGCGCGTGCGTCAGGAGCAGGTTCGTTGGCCAGGGCGGTAAACCGGGTTTGCGCGGCAGATCCGGCCGGGCCGGGCAGGGCAGCCAGATGGTTGCCCAGCACCAGGTTGGAGAGATTCTTGGTGCCGCCGAAGCCGATCTCCGCTTCGCCCAGGTAATAACGAGCGCCCTCAACCGCAAAACGGTCCTCCCACTTGGGGTCCAGAGCCAGGGTCGCGGTCAGGGTCGACAGCTCGGCGTTGAGGCTGACCCGTTCGACTTTGCCCAGAGTCTGCTGGTGATATTTCACCGGGGCGCCGGGCTGAAGGTCCGCATCGGCGTCCAGAGTGATCTGAATACGCATGGCGGGGGTCAGCGCATCATCACGGTTGGCATAGAGCCAGCGATCCCGTTGAGGCTGTGCCATCCCCTCGAGGTTATCGAAGGCGATACCCCCGCGCAGCAGCGCCATGGCCGCGGCGGTGTCCACCTCGAAATTGGCAAAAGAGCCATGGATACGTACGCCGGAATAGCGCCAGAATCGACTGGCGTTGGAAAACAGCCTGGCGTAATCACCGTCCAGGGTGAGGCTGATCTGGAAGCCGTCGTCGGCCAGACGCACCTTCTCAACCTGGCCTACCTCCAACTGGCGATAGTAAACCGGCGCCCCCGGGGCCAGGCCATCGGCCTGGTCCGCGGTAAGTCTGAGCCACAGGGGCTCTGGGGACGCCTCTGAGCCGGGGCGGTCCAGCAGCGGGTAGCCCTCTTCGCGAGCTTGTGTGTCCGGTTTGCCCTTGGAGAAGGCGATGCCGCCGGAGATAAGCTGCTGCAGCGGATCGGCCTCCACGGTCAGGGTGGACAGATCCGCCTGAACCCGAACACCCTGGGTCAGCCAGAACTGACTGTCACTCCCGAGCAAGGCGTCATAGGGCGCATTCAGCCAGACCTTAACGCTGATTCTGTCCTGCTGGTCCAGGCCCAGGCTCAGCACTTCCCCCACCTGGAGCTGGTTGTAGTGCACCGGAGCGCCCTCACTCAGGCCGGCCGCATCTCGCCTGTGGAGGGTGACGGCCCGACCCTGACGGGCTTCATCCGGCTTGTTGTCTTCCAGGAGGAACTGATCCTGAGGGGCCCCGCTGCCCACAGAGACGTTAATGAAGTCGCCCAGCACCAGGTTGCCCAGATTGCGGACGCCCCGCAGGGAAAGTTGTCCTTTGACCTGCCAGAAGCGGGTACCGGACACCAGGATGTGGCGGTAGCTGTCACGGATGGCGCCGGTCAGCGACACCCGGTTACCGCTGACCCGGATATCGGTGAGCTCGCCCACGTCCACTCCCAACAGCCGGATTTTGCTGCCCACCTTAAGCCCTTCGGCGCTGGCGGCGTCAAAGTCGACGAAGTGATCCTGGGTGGCGGCGTCGCGGTTTTCATACAACCGGAAGCTGCTGCCACTCTTGGCCTGGGGACTGGCTTCCGGGGAATCGAAGGCGACACCACCGGTCAGCAGGCTGGCAATGCTCTCCAATTCCAGCTTGACCCCGGCGAGGGAGGCGTTGGCGGAGAGGCCGGATACGTTCCAGAAGTGGGAGCTCTCCTTCACCAGAGGGGCGTAGTTGGCATCGATCTGGGCGGTGACCCGAACTTTTTTACTCTGGGGATCCAGTCTGGACTGGAGAATACTACCCACCTTTATCTGCTGAAAGTAGACCCCGGAGCCGGCGTCCAGGGATCCACCTTTATCGGCAATCAGCTGAATCAGGGTGGAGTCCTCCTCGGAGGTGGGGGCCATGATGTCCGCTTCGAACCGGACCAGCCTGTCCCCTTCGCCTGGCTTCATGGCGATGTAGTTACCGGAGAACAGGGCGTCCAGTCCTTCCACGCCGGTCAATGATGCCTTGGGACTGACCAGCCAGAATCGGGTCTGGTCCCTGAGCAAATCGTCCACCGTGTGGTCCATCTTGACGGTAACATTGACCGACAGGCGATCCGAGTTGAGGGACACCTCCTGCACCATGCCCACCACCAGGCCCTGGTACTTCACCAGAGTCTTACGGGCCTCAATGCCGTTGGCATCGGGAAAGCGAATGGTGATCTCGGTACCCTGCTGCTTGACGTAGGTGAAAAGCAGCCAGGCGCCCAGTACCATTGCCAGTATGGGCAGGATCCAGATGGGGGAGAGCAGACGCTTGCGTCGCACCCGGGCTGACTGGTCATTGTTCATCGTGATATTCGAGGTCCCAGAGTATGCGTGTGTCGATGGATTTGGCGGCCAGTTGGGTGAACAGGATCACCATGGCAAAGAAGGTGGCGGCGGGCGCCGGCTTGGCATCCAGCAACTGCCCCATGTTGATCAGACTGGCGACGATGCCGATGACAAACAGGTCCAGCATCGACCAGCGGCCGATAAATTCGATAACGTGGTAGAAGATCATCAGCCAGCGCCTGGAGAGTCGCAACTTCAGGGTCACCGCCAGCAAGATGATGGTCAGACCCACGATCTTCATCACCGGCACCAGGATACTGGCAATGAAGACAATGATGGCGATCCCCACCATCTCAGATTCCACCAGAGAGATGATGCCGCTGAAGATGGTGTCATAGCCGGTTACCCCCTGATTGGTTACCTGAGTGATGGGGTAGAAGTTGGCCGGGAAGATCATGATCACCGCCGTCAGCAGAAGTGCCCAGGCGTATTGCAGGCTGTGGGGACGTCGTGGGTTGACCCGGGTGTGGCAGCGGGGGCAGTAATCGGTTACCACCACTATGTTGTGGCAGCCCCGGCACAGGATCCAGTTGCGGTCGATGCCCCGCTCAGAGAAGGAATTGCTCTTCATACTTCTGCCACATCAGGTCTCGGTTATATTCATACTGCACGTAGAACACCATTATAAACAGCAGCATAAAGCAAAAAGTTCCCCAGCCGTAATGCAGGTCGGCAAAGTCGCCCAGTTTGAATGCCGCCACGAAGAAACTGATGAGGTACACCTCCAGCATGGCCACCTCATCCAGCATGGGGTGCCACTTGATCAATTGTCGAAGGGCGGTTTTGCCTCTGCCCAGCTTAAGCAACACCAACTGCATCAGAATTGAGGTCAGCAGCAGCAGGGGGGCCAACACTCCGGCGACAAAGATGGCAGTGCCAACCAGCCAGAACCCCTGCTCGAAGGTGATGACGGCGCCAAAGGCAATGGTGGCCTGGCGCACGCTGCCCAGCAGGGTTACCTCCAGAATAGGCAACAGATTGGCGGGAATGAACAGCAGCAGGGCGGTGATCACCAGGGCGGTCAGGGCGTCCAGATCACAGTAAGGCGAGTCCACCAGCCGACTGTGGCAGCGTGGACAGAACAGTCTCATCCCTTTGGGCAGGGCACGGCGACGGACTATCTGGTCGCAATGCGGGCACAAAATGGAGCAATTTGACAAAGTTTACCGCCACTTAGCTGTGATTAACTCCCCTATGATAGCGAACTCAATGGCAAATTCGTCACTTTTTACCCAAATACCCCGGTAAATTTGGTCGAACCAGTGTTGCGGGCTTGACTGACTTGGCAGAAACTGGGTTAATGACAACCTTATGTGAATGAACCGCCGAAAAGATGTCCAGTTCCAATCAGAATCCCTATGCCACTTTGGCTAAACAGGCCGAAGCGCTAATCGAGGGTGAACCCAATCTCATCGCCAACCTGGCTAATATCTCCGCACTGATATTCAACTCCGTATCCGACCTCAATTGGGCCGGATTTTATTTATTGGAGGATCAGGATACGCTGGTGTTGGGGCCATTCCAGGGGCAGGTCGCCTGCGTTCGCATCCCTGTAGGGCGCGGTGTGTGCGGTACTGCCGTTGCACAGGACGCAACTCAGTTGGTGGAAGATGTGCATGCCTTCCCGGGACACATCGCTTGCGATGCCGCCAGTAACTCTGAGATTGTGGTGCCTGTGCACTGTCAGGGGAAGGTGATTGGAGTGCTGGATATCGACAGCCCGGTACATGGCCGGTTTAAAGAGGAGGAGCGTGTGGGTTTTGAAACCCTGGTTTCTGCTCTGGAACAACACCTGGAAAAGGTGGGCCTGAAGTGAAGGAGCTGGTAACCATTCACAGCTACCTAGCCGACCCCGAAGGGGTGGGTGATTGGGAAGGCGAAGAGGAACTGGCGGCAGATAACCTCAATCGCCTCTATCATGCAGTTTATGACGCGGCCGATGACGACATGGATCCCGCTTCCCTGGAAGCGATGCTGGAAACCATCTGGCCCTATTGGCAACACAATCCCGAACTTACGGAGTTGGATGATGAGATGATCGAGGGGTTTGTCGATTCCCTCTACGAGCATTTCAACAACAGTTCGGGTCAGGATGAATTTGATGACTACTGAGAACCAAACCAAGCTTTCCGACATCAAGGCGGTAATCGCCTTTCTGTGTGAAAAGTTCCCTAACTGCTTCAGTCAGGAAGGCGATGCCAAGCCGCTGAAGATCGGCCTGTTTCAGGAGCTGGCGGAGAACCTGGCAGAGGATGAGCGCGTAAGCAAGACTCAGCTGCGCCAGGCGATGCGTCGCTACACCAACAGCTGGCGTTACCTGCGTTCCATTAAAGAGGGCGTTCAGCGTGTGGACCTGGAGGGTAACCCCTGTGGCGAGATCGACGCTCAACACGTCGAGCACGCTCAGCAGGCGCTGAAAGAGAGCCAGGAGCGCGCCAAGGAGCGCAAGGCCGCGCAAAAGCCTCAGGGTGACAAAGGAACCCCGGCGGCAAATAAACGGTCTAAGCTGAAGGGTAAACCTTCCGGCGCCCCTCGCAGCAAGCCTGAAGGAGCCAAACGTCCCGCTAAACCGCGCCCCGAACTGAAGAGTGTCGAGGCCGATGCCCTTAGCGTGGACCAGAAAGTTAAAGTTCAGCTGGGTCGAGCTCCGGCAAACGGTGTGGTAGTCGACATCAACAAAGATGACGTTCAGGTTCGCCTGGATTCCGGGATGACCATTAAGGTTAAAGCGTCCCACATCCGCATCTAATCCGGGCCGGCTTTAAGGAGTAAAGCACTTATGGTGAAAACGAGTCTCAAGATGACAACATTGGCCACCTTGTTCACTGGCGCGCTGTTCAGTGTCCAGGCCCTGGCCCTCTCCCCGGTCATCTCTGAGGAGGAGATCCCAGTCCTTAACCAGGAGGCGCAGCATAAGGTCGCCAGCAAACGGATCACCAATCTGTTTACTCGTTCCCATTACCGTAAGTTCGCCATGGATCAGGCGTTTTCCGGTGAGATCTTTGATCGCTACCTGGAGCAGCTCGATTACAACAAGAGCATCTTTACCCAGGCCGACGTCGACGGTTTCCGCAAGTATCGCAACACCTTTGGCAGCCTGATTGCCAAAGGTGAGATGAAAGACGCCTACGCCATCTATCAGCAGGCGCTGGACAAGCGCTACCAGAGATTCAGCTACGCCCTGAAGCTTCTGGAGAGCCCCTTTGATTTCACCAAAGAGGGCGACAAGTACTACTTCGACCGTGAACAGTCTCCCTGGGCCTCCAATGAAGCCCAGCTCGATGAACTCTGGCGTCAGCGCGTTAAGAACGACGCCCTGAACCTGAAGATGACCGGCAAAGAGTGGCCCGAGATCAAAGAGATCCTCGGCAAGCGTTATAACAACGCCCTCAAGCGTCTGAGTCAGACTCACAGCGAAGATGTGTTCCAGAACGTGATGGGCGCCTTTGCGTACACCATTGAGCCTCACACCAGTTACCTCTCTCCCCGCAATGCGGATCGCTTCCAGACCGAGATGAACCTCTCGCTGGAAGGCATCGGTGCCGTACTGCAGGTGGAGGATGATTACACCACCATCCGCTCCCTGGTGCCCGGCGGCCCAGCGGACAAGAGCGGTGGCGTCAAACCCGAAGACCGCATCATCAGTGTGGGTCAGGAAGGTGAGAAGCCGGTGGATGTGATTGGCTGGCGTCTGGATGACGTGGTGGATCTCATCAAGGGCCCCAAGGGCACCAAGGTGACCCTGGAAATTCTGCCTAAGAAGGGCGGTAACAACGCCAAGCCCAAGTCGGTGGTGATTGTCCGCGACAAGGTGAAGCTTGAAGACCGCGCGGTGAAGTCCGAGGTCTATGTGCCCAATGAGGGTCCCAACCAGGGCCGTCGTATCGGTGTTATCGAGATCCCCAGCTTCTACGTGAACATCAGCCAGGATGTGTCCAAGGAGCTGGAGAAGCTCGAGCAGGAAAACGTCGAAGCGATTCTCATCGATCTGCGCAACAACGGTGGGGGGTCATTGTCTGAAGCGACCCTGCTGACCGGCCTGTTTATCTCTCAGGGCCCGGTGGTGCAGATTCGCGACCAGCGTGGCCGCATCAACATCAACCGGGACAGCGATGGCCGCATCAGCTACGACGGTCCGTTGACTGTGCTGGTGAACCGTTACAGTGCGTCTGCGTCCGAGATTTTCGCCGCGGCGATGCAGGACTACGGTCGTGCCATGGTGATTGGTGAGCCCACCTTCGGTAAGGGGACGGTTCAGCAGCACCGCAGCCTGGGCAAGTCTTACGACCTGTTTGAAAAGCCCATGGGGCACGTGCAGTACACCATTGCCCGTTTCTACCGTATCAACGGCGGCAGTACTCAGATCAAAGGGGTCACCCCGGACATTGAGTTCCCCAGCTTCTTCGAACCCGGTGAGTATGGTGAGTCCCAGGAGGGCAATGCGCTGCCGTGGGATACCGTGCCCAAGGCCAGCTATCAGTCTCTGAACCTGGTGCCCCAAACCATGGTGTCCAGCCTCAGCGACAACTATGTGAAGCGCACCGAGTCCAACCCGGAGTTTGGTTACCTGGCAGAGGATATCGCCACCTACCGGGTGGAGAAGGACAAAGGCTACGTGTCTTTGGTGCTGGCCGAGCGCAAAGCCAAGGAGCAGGACGAGGACGACCAGTCACTGGCTCGCATCAATGAGCGCCGTGCGCGAAATGGTGAGGAGCCGATCAAGTCCCTGGACGATGAGCCGGAGACCGACAGTGATGAGCAGGATAACGATTACCTGCTGGCGGAGTCCGCCAACATCACCCTGGACATGGTGGACTGGACCCGACTCGCCAAGCAGAAGTGATGCTGTTTTAGAACAACAAACGCCGCCCTCCGGGGCGGCGTTTTTTTAGGCTGTGTCTGCGTTAACTGTTGAGGTTCTATAATTAGGGTAACTCTTTGATAGAGAGGGCCCGTTATGGATAGTTCAGCTTTTGCCCGTATCCTGCGTTCCCTGCCTGAGCTTACGCCCAGTCAACGAGAAC
>NZ_JBLXDO010000019.1:0-78177 GCF_048263965.1 Ferrimonas sp.
TCAGTGCAACATTGATATATGAGATATCAATCCTGCGCGAGTGCCCACACAGATTGTCTGACTAATTGTTAAAGAGCGTGTCTCCCATCGAGACAGAAGGCGCATTCTACGCGACCCTCTCCGGCGGTCAAGGGCTAATTCGCTGCCTTGGCGCCGAGTGTCGAAGTTTTGCTCAGCGTCCGTTTTCCTTCCGCTTTGCCCCGTCGACAGGAAGCGCATTATAGGGAGGGAATTTCTGTTGGCAACAGGAAAATCCCCCCCTTGAATCGTTTGGTTAATTTTTACCCAACAGCCACTGTGCAGCACCCGCCAGATCATCGGCAATACAGTCTGCGCCACTGGACCCATCCACCGGTTTGCCACTGCGCACCTGGATACAGGTCGCCACGCCGGCATTTCGTCCCGCTTCTACATCACCTGGCTTATCACCCACCATGACAGAAGCAGCCACATCCAGTTGATGTTCTTGCGCCGCCTGCAGCAGCATGCCAGGGTTGGGCTTGCGGCACTGGCACTCTCCTACGTATTGAGGCAGCCCCTTCTCGGGATGATGAGGACAGAAGTACACTCCCAGCAGGGGCGCCCCCGCCTCGGCAAAACGCTCGCTCATCCACTGACTCAGGGTATGGAACTGCTCCTCAGTGTAATAGCCTCGGGCGATGCCCGATTGATTGGTTACCACCACCAACTGATAACCTGCCTTATACAGGCGGGCGCAGGCTTCCAGTGAGCCAGGAACAAACTCAAACTCATCGATCTCATGGACATAGCCGTGATCCAGGTTGATCACGCCGTCCCTATCCAAAAACACTGCTTTACGCACAGGCATACCTGTCTGCTCAAATCTCAATGGGGGTATTATCGATAAAGCCCTTGTGAACTCAAGGGATAGGGGCAGGAATTGAGGTTAAAAAAAAGCCCGCTTAGCGCGGGCTCAATCACAATTGGGGAGAGTTCTTTCCAAGATACCATCGCTGCCGTAAGGCTCCGCTCCCATCAGACCACCAGACACAAAGCAGTCATTTTGTTGATGGGGGAGCCATTACGTAGGGAAAGGGGCCTCTGTGTGCAAATCCCAACGTGCTCTCATACAGGCACCAACTGTACGGAGCCCTGGCAAATGAGTAAAATGAATTGACACCATGAAGTAGATTCCATTTTGGCATGAACACAACCATACGCTCCCTCAACTGTTTCCTGGCTTTGGTGAAATGTGGCAACTACACCAAAGCAGCTGACCAGTTGTTCATGACACAGCCGACGCTAAGCAAGATGATTCAAAGACTTGAAGAGAGTCTTGGGACGCCCTTGTTGGTTCGAAGCAATCAGGGTATTCGGCTGACCCCCGCCGGAGAGCACCTGAAGCAGACCTCAGAGAGCATCGTCGGCCAGTGGCATAGGCTGCAACAAGAGTTGGGAAGTTTGACCGACCTCACGTCAGGCACCTTGCGCCTGGGCATCTGCCCCATGCTCAGCAGCCTGATGATCGAACTGTTGTCCCAGTTTCGCCAACGCTATCCCGGGGTGGTGTTGAAGATGTCTGAGTATGGTGGCTATGGCTGTGAGCAGGCACTCATCGCCGATAAACTGGATATCGCCTTCACCGCCCTGCCGGTCACCCACTCAGAGCAGCTGGATTACAAGCAACTGGCCCAATACCCCCTGTGGGTGTGCCTGCCTCACTCTCACCCCTTGACCGAAAAGACCTCCATTCAGTGGCAGGACTTCCACAACGAATCCTTTGTCCTCTACAACGAGGACTTTTCCCTGGCCCAACTGATCAGCCGGCTCAGTCAGCAAAATGGCGTGAAACTTAAGGTGGCATTCCGCAGCGGTCAGTGGGACTTCCTGGCAACCATGGTGGAGAACGGAATGGGCCTGGCCCTGCTGCCCGCCCCCATCTGTCAGAAGCTTAACAGCGCCAAGTTGACCTTCCGCCCCATGGAGCCTGCCCTGTATTGGGACCTGGCCCTAATCTGGCGCAAATCTCTGCCATTGACTCCCGCTGCCGACGCACTGCTGACCCTCAGTCGTAACTTCGCCCCCGGTGACCTGGCACTCGAGGAGTACAATATATAGAGGCCTCTTCCTCCAGTTAGTCAGAGTCAATACGCCCGGTTTGGCTCCATGGATGCCAGCAGCATGGTGGACACCAACTGTACCTGACTGCTGGTGCCCGTCTTCTTCAGGCAGCTCTTTATCTGCTGCCTGACGGTTTTCACCGAGACACCCCGAGCCACGGCGATCTGCTCGCTGGTCATGCCGCTGCACAGAGAGTGACAGATCCCTGCCTCCGCCTGAGTCAAAGCAAACAGCTCCGCAATCCACTCTGTTTGGGGAACCCTGCCACCACTGCAAGGCTCAAAGGTCACCAACAGCGCACAACCGCTCTGCTCTCCCCAGATTCCACCGGTGCTCCAGTTCCAGGGACGAACATGCAACCATACCCGGCCTTTCGGCCACGTCAGCAACTCACGGCCAGGGGCTTCATTTCCCTTGCCATCCATAAACTGCATCGACTCATGGCGTAGGCGGTTGAACAGCAACTGGTGATCCGTCTCGGTGAAGCGGAATTCACTCTCTCGCCCCGCCAACACTCCCGCGCCCTTGGCAAACAGCTCTGCCTGATGATTACGGTAAAGAAGCTTACCACCGGGTGTGCAGATAAAAGTCGGGATGCTGCTGCTGTCAAACAAGCCGATGAGCTGCGCCCTTTGGGTTTCCAGAAATTCCCGGCGCCGCGCCATGGTGATGGCCTGCTCGATGTGAGGCACAAACAGGTTGGAGGTTCTTACCTGCTCATCGGTGTAGTGAGACTGATCCTGGCTACGCATAAACCCCAATTCAGTGATCAACCCATCATCATGGGTAATGAGGCAACCTATGGAGTGGCGAATCCTGGAGGGGCGGGCAAAGTCATTGTAGATCTCTGAGTTCAGAAACAGGTTGTCTTCATAGACCCAATGACTTGCATGGAACTGGCCTGGAGCGTGGGGCAGCAGAGCCTGACTCCACACATCCACCTGGTAGAAGTACTGGTTATACCGCTCAAAGTAGCGCTCATCGAACCCATAATCGTAAAATCCCAGGGGCTGGGAGTGCAGCCCCTCCCGGGCTAAAAGGAAGCAGTGATTGGACTCACTGAACCCAGCTACCCCCTTCAGCACTTCGATCCATAAGTGAGGCTCCTCAACAGCCTGATAGATCATCCTGATCAGTTCCGATTTCATCCTTGCCCGCCTTAGCACAATCCATTGTTTGTTTTTTATACCAGATGGTAGATGACGGCAATAGGAATCGAAACTAGATTCAATACCAGTCAGTTATCTTTGTTAGCGCAAAATCTTGTACGGCCCTTTGGGGAGCCTCTCGGCTCCCATTTTCTTTTTCGCTCTTCACACCCTGAGTCCTTCCCTGAAGCGACCTTAACTGAGAACCGAGCCACGCCCCGCCGAAGTCCAGGAGCAAAAGCCGTGACATTGGCCATGGTTTACTCTACCCTCGAGAAAACGGATATTGTATACAATTACCATGGACATCATCGACGGCCACACCATTCGCAAGGCCCTGCCCTACCCCAAATTGATAGACGCCTTGTCTCACGCCTTCTGCAGCGAGCTGACTGTGCCCATGCGCCACCACCACGACATGGTCAATCCAGGCCAGCGGGAAACTACCCTGCTGCTGATGCCTGCCTGGGAGAGTGGCGGCAAGGCCGGCGTCAAAATAGTCACAGTGGCACCGGAGCATGCCCCCAGCATCAAGGGTATCTATCTGTTGATGGACTTGGCCACCGGCACCCCGGAACTGATGATGGACGCGCCGGTGTTAACCGCAAGACGTACCGCCGCCGCCTCTGCCCTGGCCGCCAGCCATCTGGCACCCACCCATGCCTCAACCCTGCTGATGGTGGGCACCGGCGCCCTGTCTCTGGAACTGATCCAGGCCCATTGCGCCGTGCGCCCCATCAGTGAAGTAATGGTATGGGGACGCGAGCACAAAAAGGCCAGCTCCGTGGCCGAACAAGCTCGCCAACTGGGGCTTGAGGCCTGCGCGGTTTCTCATCTGGAAGCCGCTTGCCAAAAAGCCCAGATCATCTCCGTCGCCACGCTGTCTAAGGAACCGCTGATTAAAGGTCGCTGGCTGCAGAGCGGCCAACACCTGGATCTAGTGGGTGCATACCGTCCCGACATGCGCGAAGCCGATGACGACGTGATACGCCGATGCCAGCTGTTTGTGGACACCCGACAAGGTGCGCTGAAGGAAACCGGGGACCTGGTGATCCCACTGGCCCAGGGGTTGATAGTCCCAGAATCGATCGAGGCCGATCTGTTTGATCTCTGCCGGGGGCAGCACCCGGGCAGAACCGACGCTCAGCAGACCACCCTGTTTAAGTCTGTGGGCCACGCTTTAGAGGACCTGGCCGCCGCCAAACTGGTCGCCAGCACAGTACAACCGAGTAACCACCATGAGTAACCAACAACATCATTATCAGCAGCGCCGGCAACGGCTGATGGACGCACTGGGCAGCGATGCCGCAGTGATCCTGACCGCCTACCCTGAACGCACCCGCTCTAAGAACATCCATTACCGCTTTGTCCAGGACAAAGACTTCTACTACCTGACCGGCTTCGAAGAGCCAGACGCCGTAGCCCTGCTTCGCCCCGGCCATCCGCAATCATTCATACTGTTCAGCCGCCCCAAGGACCCGGATCAGGAGACCAGCTTCGGTGCACGAGCCGGCATAGAGGGCGCCATCAACGACTTCGGAGCCGATGCGGCTTACTCCCTCGATGAGCTGGATGTCAGGCTGCCGGAACTGTTGGACCAGCGCACTGACATTCTCTTGGGCGATGAGCAGGAACGGCTGGGACATAAGGTGTGGCAGTGGTGTAATTACCAGAGGCGCAACACCAGATTCGACCAACCCAAGGTGTATCGCCGCCTGCGCCCCCTGGCCGAAGTGCTGCACCCGATGCGGGTGATTAAAGATGAGATGGAGATTGGCCGCATTCGCCATGCGGTGTCCGCCAGCTGCCTGGCCCACCGTCAGGTGATTACCCACCTGAAACCCGAGATGAACGAAGCGGAACTCTCCAGCCTGTTTAACCTGGAACTGGCCCGTCACGGCTGTGTCAGCGATCCCTACCCCAATATCCTTGCAGGCGGCGAGCGCGCCATGTGCCTGCACTATGACCACAATAACCAGCCACTGGATGCCGGAACCTTGCTGCTGATCGACGCTGGCGGAGAATATCGGCACTACGCGGCGGACATCACCCGCACCTACCCGGTCAGCGGCCGATACACGGAAGAGCAGGCGATCATCTACGACCTGGTTCTCGATGCCCTCAATGCCGCCATCGAGCAGGCTAAGCCAGGCACTCCGTGGAATAGACTGTATGACACCGCCATGGAAGTGATCAGCAGAGGCCTTGTCGAACTGGGCATTCTCCAGGGGTCCTGGGAGCAGGTGCTGAAACAGGGGTCTCATAAGCCCTTCAGCGTCCACAAGACCGGGCACTGGTTAGGGCTGGATGTTCACGATGTGGGCCCCTATCAAGACGAGCAGGGACGGTGGCGGCCCCTGGAAGCCGGCATGGTGCTTACCATCGAGCCCGGCCTCTACTTTGGCGCCACCGACCTGCGCGTCCCAGAACGCTGGCGCGGCATCGCCATCCGCATTGAGGATGACATCCTGATCACCGCCGATGGTAACCAAGTCCTCTCCAAGAGTGCCCCCAAAACCCGCGAAGAGATCGAATCTCTGATGAGCTGACCGTTAACCGAGCTCTGCCTCCTCCGGCAGAGCTCGTCTTTTTCACTGTTCCCCCTCGATTTTTCCAGCTTTCATCACCTTTTCGCATTTCACAAATGTAAATGCGAATGGGTATCAGTATCGTTTTTGAGATCTCGATCACAAGCGTGCATCCACTAGCGAGCACAGAGTTTAAATAACAGTGATTCTCATTTAAATTTCGCTGCGTTCCGCATTTAACCTACTGTTTCGTTGTCAGGAGATCTCAATGTCTCACCCTCTTCGCCCCCTGGCGTTCGCCGTACTCGTCGCCCTGGGCTCCGCTCCCGTTTTTGCTCAAACCCCGGACACCTCCTCCATTGAACGGGTCGATGAGCGAATGGTGATAACCGCCATCTCTTTTGACAACTACAAGTCCGACTCTGCCAAAGGCGCCATGCGCTCCGACATTCCACTGCTGGACACCCCGCAGTCCATCACGGTGATTCCCGAACTGATCGCCGATGAGCAGTTGGCCACCACCCTGAGTGAAGTGCTAATCAACGACGCCAGCGTCACCTCAGGCTCCCAGAAATGGAACCGGGAGGTGTTCAGCCTGCGCGGCTTCGAACTCTCCTCCGGCAGCGGTTACCTTAGAAACGGTCAGCAGGCCTGGTCTCACTACGTGCACCCCATCGAGACGCTGGAGCGCATCGAGGTGCTCAAGGGCCCCTCCTCCATGCTCTATGGCCAGTCCGCCCCAGGTGGCCTGATCAACATGGTGACCAAGAAACCCACCTACGACACCATGTTTGAGTTCGCCTTCGATGTGGATGAGCACGGTTCTACCCGCTTCCAGGCGGACGCAGGCGGCGCTCTGAACCAGGCCGAGACCCTGCGCTATCGCGCCACTCTGGTAAAACAGGACGCGGAATACTGGCGCGAGTACCAGGATGGCAGCAGTCAGGAGCGAGACCGCTTCCTGGGCGCCCTGGCCCTGGAATACGATCTGGGCAACTGGGGTAAACTATCCGCCCACTACGACATGACCCAGGATAAAACCGGCATTGATCGCGGTGCCTGGCTGGACAGCGACGGCAACATCATCGGTGACAAGGACACCATCTGGGACATGCCCTGGGCCTTCACCGATAACGAGGTGGAGAACTACGGCCTGGATATGGACCTCTACCTGAACAGCGACTGGACCCTGACTCTGGGCTTCAACCACCAGATGTTCTCCCGCCAGCGCCTGGATTCCAGCCCCAGCTACGACTCCTACGTGGCCTACCAGGAAGCGGGCTATACCGACGGTCGTTACGACTACACCGCCTTCGACCGTTATGACGACTGGCAGTACAAGACCTACTACGCCGACTTCAATGGCTACCTGGACATCGCCGGCATGGAGCACCAGATCCTTATCGGCGCCAACATGCTGGATTACTACTATGGTCAACTGCGCGACAAGGACCAGACCCAGACCTATGTGCCCGGCGAGCCCCTGCCGCCTCGCCCCGACCTGGACTACAACCGCGACACCAGCCTGTATGAGTCCGAGTACAAGTACTACGGCTTCTACCTGCAGGATCTGATCACCCTGAACGAACAGTGGCAACTGCTGCTCGGCGGCCGCTTCGACATCCAGCGCAAGGATGGCCCCGGTAACAACAACGAGTCCTTTGTGCCCAAGGTGGGCGCCATCTATCACCCTCAGGAGAACAGCAGCATCTACCTGAGCTACTCCGAGAGCTTCGAGCCCCAGGGTGTGGTGGCCAAGGAGGATGACGTCAACGACGGCATGGATCTGGATCCTGAAACCGGCAAATCCTGGGAACTGGGCACCAAATGGGAGCTGGCCGATGGTCGCCTGATGGTGGACGGCGCCCTGTTTGACATCACCAAGACCGACATCGCCGTAACCGAAGACCTGGGTAACGGCCAGACCAAGACCACCCAGGGAGGCGAGCAGCAACACCGCGGCTTTGAGTTCTCCGCCCAGGGCCAGGCCTCCGAGCGCTGGTTTGTGATGACCTCCCTGATGTATCTGGATGCAGAGTACACCCACCACGACACCTACCAGGGCAAACGTCCTATCGATGCGCCAGAGTGGTCCGCTTCCGCCTGGACCCGCTACAAAATGAACGACCAATGGGCATTCAACCTAGGCGCCTTCTACGAGGGCGATCGCTACGCCGATCTGAACAACACCATCACCAAAGATGGCTACGTCCGCTTCGACGCCGGCGCCTCCTTCAAGGTGATGATCAAACAGGTGGAGATGAACCTCAGGCTCAACGTTGAAAACCTGTTTGATAAAGACTATAAGGCCGGCGGCTCCTACTCCGATCTGAGCATCGGTGCCGAGCGCAGCTTCCGCCTGTCCGCCCAGTTCAACTACTGATTTTTACCCCAATAAAGGCAGGCCCAAGGTGGCCTGCCTGTTTGCGTTAAAGGAACCTACCCATGCTGGCCAAACTCCATCGCTACCTGGCTGCCCTGGTCGCCCTGCCCCTGTTGCTGGTGATCTTCTCGGGCCTGCTGCTGGCACTCACTCCCCTGCTCACTCCAGACGCTGAAACCAAGCCGACGCCGGCCCAGTATCAGCAGACCCTGGAGATCCTGGAACAGCAGCAGGGCCCCATCCGCTTCGCCTTCGCCCTGCCCGAGCACCAATTGGTGATGGTGGCGTTCGAAGGCAAGAAGGGGCGCCAGTTTCTCGACCTCTACAGCGGGGAACCCGCCGAGCTGCCTTGGCAGTTTCAGCTCAGCCGCTTCGCTAAAGGACTGCACGTCAACCTGCTGGTGGACGCCAACTGGCTGGTGGAGTTGAGCACCTGGGTGATGCTGTTCCTCAGCCTCTCCGGATTGTTCCTGGCCCGACCCAAATCCCCCAAGGGAGTCATGGGCTGGCACACCGCCCTGGGCTGGTATGGTGCGCCCCTGATGCTGGTGGTCACCGTCACCGGCCTGCTGATGCTCCACCCCATGGGCGGTGAGCGGCCCAAGCAGGAACCTCACCCCTCCCCCATGAGCCTGGACCAGGCCTTCGATAAACTGGATGAGATCGACGTGGCTGCGATGCGCATGGTGCGGCGCACGCCTCAGGGCATCACCCTTTACTGGGAAAACGACCAGGGCACCCGCTGGCAGTGGCAACCGGATCAGCAAGAGAATGCGGTCACCCAACCCACTCGCTGGACCCGCATTCTTCATGACGGCAGCTTTGGCGGTCGGCCTGTGGCCTTTATCTATGCCCTGCTGTGTATCAGCGCCCTGGTGCTCTGGGGCACCGGCTTCTACAACTGGCTACGCCGTGCCCGGTTGAGCAGACCAACCAAGGCACCGGAAGGGGCCTGCCACCTGGTAGCCTACGCCAGTCAGACCGGCGGCGCCGCCGAACTGGCCAAAGACACCGGCTCTCTGCTGGAATCCCGCGGTGACAAGGTGCATCTGTGCTCCCTGGCCCAGCTCAAGGCGGAAGATCTCACCCAGTACCTGTCGGTGCGACTGCTGGTCTCCACCTGTGGTGACGGCGAGATGCCAGTTCAGGGACAGGGCTTCCTGGAGAGCCTGAAGCGGGTCAGCCTCAAGGGGGTGAGCTATCAACTGCTGGGTCTGGGTGACAGCCGCTATGCCAAATTCTGCCAGGCGGCCCATGACCTGGACAGTGCCTTGAGACACAGCGGCGCCTCACTGGTGGGCGGACTGGCTCTGGCCGACGGCGACCCCACCCAGGTGTGGCAAAGCTGGATCGGTGCAGCCGACAATGAACAGCCCCAATCTATGGCCAATACGGTATCACTGCGCCTGGAGGCCAGGCAGCGACTGGATGAGGGCCAGGAACGGACCCGGGAGACCTGGCGATTGCGCTTTAGCAGCGCGGAGCCCCTCAACTATCGCTGCGGCGATCTGCTGAAGCTGCGCCCAGCCCAGGGCGGCACTGAGCGCGCCTACTCCATCGCTTCGGCACCAAATGGCAACGACCTGGAGATTTGCGTGACCCTGCACCAGTGGCAGCACGATGGTGAAACCCGCACCGGCCTGATGTCCGGACAGCTGTGTCATGAATCACAGGTGGGCGATACGCTCGAAGGCCGCATCGCCGCCCACCCCGGCTTCAGACTGCCGGAGGATTCCTCCCCCATCATCATGGTGGCCGCTGGCTGCGGCATTGCCCCCTTCATGGGCTTTATTCGTCAGCGTCCACAGCTGCGCAACTGGTTGCTGTTTGGCAATCGCCATCAGCAGGGCGACTTCCTCTATGGGGAGGAGTTGCTCCAGCACCAGGAGAGCAAAGCCCTGGATCACCTGGACCTGGCTTTTTCCCGGGACCAGCAGCAGAAGATCTACGCCCAGGACAGACTGGAGCAAAGCCCCCAGCGGGTATGCGCCTGGCTGGAGCTGGGAGCCCATGTCTATGTCTGCGGCCATCTCGCCCTGGGTGAAGGAGTTCGCCAGGCACTGCTGTCCGCCTTTGTCTCTCAGGGAGCCGGGCCAGAGCAAGCTCAACAGCAGCTCAACCAGCTGATCGAACAGGGCCGCTACCACGAAGACCTGTTCTAATCCTGCCCGGTCCAATCAAGCGCGCCTGGGATGGCGCGCTTTTTTATGGCGGACAATTGACCAAGCAAACTGATGTGGGATCACGTAAAATGGCGCCTTTGACCCATTAACAAGAGCATGACCCATGGCGATTAACTGGTTCCCGGGCCATATGCATAAGGCGAGAAAAGAGATCGCCGAGCTGATGCCGCAAATTGACCTCATCATCGAGGTGTTGGATGCGCGCATCCCATTCAGCAGCGAAAATCCTCTGGTCCCCCAACTCAGAGGCGACACCCCCTGCATCAAGATCCTCAACAAAAGCGATCTGGCCGACCCGGAGATGACCGAGCGCTGGCAGGCCTACCTGGAGCAGGAGAATGGTGTGAAAACCATCGCCCTGACCCAGAAAAACAAATCCCAGGTAAAAAGCCTGCTGATCCTGGCCAAAGAGATGGTGCCCAAGACCCCGCTGCGCGCCCTGATCCTGGGGATCCCCAACGTGGGCAAATCCACCCTGATCAACACCCTGGCTGGCCGTACCATAGCCAAGACCGGCAATGAGCCCGCGGTCACCAAGGCTCAGCAGCGCATCCGTCTCGAAGACCACATCGTCTTGCACGATACCCCAGGCTTCCTCTGGCCCAAGCTGAGCCCGGAGGAGTGTGGCTATCGCCTGGCCACCACAGGTGCCATCAAAGACACGGTGGTGGAGTATGAAGAGGTGGCCATGTTTGCCGCCGAGTACCTGCGCACCACTTACCCTGAAGCCCTGTGCAAACGCTACAACCTGGAAGAGCTCCCGGAAGACGACATCGGTGTCCTGGACGCCATTGCCGCCAAGCGCGGCTTCCTGCGCCGAGGCGGCATTGCCGACCTGCACAAGGTCTCCGAGATCCTGCTGCACGAGCTGCGCGCCGGCTCCCTGGGTGCCCTGACCCTGGAAACCCCGGAACTGGTAGAGAAGGAGAAGGCCGAAGAGGAGGTTCGCGCCGCCAAGGCCGCCGAAGAGAAAAAGATCAAGGAAGAGCTTCGCGCCGCCAAAAAGCGCAAACGCCGTAAATAAGCAAAACCCGCCAGCTGGCGGGTTTTCTTTTATAAATCGCAGGGCTGCTCCATTTCATACACCACCTCGGTGGCCAACTCCATTCTGCCCAAGATGGCCACCCTGGCATCCTCCAGCCCCTTGTTGTAACACAGGGTTCCCAGGCGCTGCAGCATAAAATCCAGCAAGAAGCCCGCCTCAAACTGACCCAACTCCTGGTCCATCTCCTGTTCGCTGTACTCTTGCAGCGCTTCAACCAGCGCCTCGCGCTGCTCCTTGGTCAATTCAACCGGGTTCACATCGGCTCCATCAATAAATCTACTGAGTGAGCCAGTGTATCTTCTCACCCAGAGAGCCGCCAGACGCACTATCCCATCACATAGCTGATGGCGGCAATCACCGCCCCCTGAGGATCCTTTATCCAGCAGAAGCGCCCCACTTCGGGAATGTCCTGGGGCCCGTAGAGCAGCTCGCCGCCCAGCTCCGTCGCCTTGGCGGCCAACGCGTCCACATCGGTTACCGTGACATAACCGGTCCAGGCCGCAGGCATGCCCGGTTCGGGCGTCTGCATGATGCCACCGACCCCGGCACCACCATTCTCGATGATGTGATAGGCGCCCATCTCCATCTGCTGCTCCTTAAAGGTCCAGCCAAACAGGGGGCCATAGAACGCCATCGCACCTGCCGGATCAGAAGTAGACAACTCTTGCCAGCTATGGGCACCGTGGGTCTCAAAGGGTGAGCTCATGATTCTCTCCTTAAAGGGGGCAATCTGAGGCTAAAGTGTAGACAGTCCCTTGGCTCAGGTGGACAAAGTTAGAGCACTCAACCCGTTCGCCGTCGGGTTTTGTTCACTGCTTAGGCGGTTGAACGCCCTGCCCCTTTACAGCATCCCGCCGGTTCACTAACATGCATCCCCGTTGGAGAGATGGCTGAGTGGTTGAAAGCACCGGTCTTGAAAACCGGCAAGGGTTAATAGCCCTTCTAGGGTTCAAATCCCTATCTCTCCGCCATACATAAAGAAGCCCGCCTAGTGCGGGCTTTTTGCTTTTCTGTGCTCGAAGAAAACGAGAGATAATGCAGCAAGGAGCCTGCGACGACCCGAAGGGTAACCGAGTCCACGAGGGCGTAAGCCTAGTCTGGCCTCGCAACGAGCGCAGTGAGTAGCGCCGCAGGCGGCCGAACGAAATCAGGGTATCAATCCGCCCTTTCTAACTGCCTCCGACATACATAAAGGAGCCCGCCTAGTGCGGGCTTTTTGCTTTGTGGTATTCAGCATACCTGGCGCTGTAGCTAAACCACGACCATCAATTGCTCAATGGGAACTTACAGGTTCCTTTGCCCGGCATGGGATCGGGGTCGGAAGGCAGGTTCAGGAACTCATAGCTGGGATCATTGCCGCCAATATCGCTGCCATCGTGCCATTCGCTGGATCTTCCATCCTGGTTTTTGTCACGACCGCCCTTGAACTTATCCATGTAATCGTCGCTGAAGTGTCCAGTCGCCGGTACATTGGTGAACCAGTCAAACACCGTCAACCGGCGCATCACCCGCCACTCGTCACCGCGTTTCTCGAAATCAAACAGCATCCGGCCATACAGGGTAACTTCCCGAGCTTTATCCCCTTCACCGGCCAGGTGATAGGCGTAAACATAACTTTCGGCCTTGGCGGTATTTTCATCGAGCAAGTCGATAAGGATGTTGCTGATGCGGTGTTGCGTCATTCTGAGGCCGGCAAAGCCAGCCATTGCCTGACAGGGGAAGTTATTATAGGTCCCTGGTGCCGGGTTGCTCTCGGCATCGGTGAAGAACACCGGGAATTCGGGGTCCTGATGCTCTTCAATGGCTTCCGGCCAATACACAGAGCGCATCAGGCCGCGGTCCATGCGATCCAAAGAGCGCCCAAGGTGATAGATCACTTCGGTAATGGCCTGCTTATCGAGCAGGTCCTGTAGGCGATTTTCCGTGCTTCGACGCCACTGTTTGCCGTTGGCACTCTTGTCGGTAAATGCCCGGTCAAACCCGCCACCTGCAGCGGTTTCACCTGCCACAGCCAAGTGACTGGCTCCCATAGTCAGGCACAGCAGAGCCGCACCAGCCAAACCCTGTAGGCTGGAGAATCGATTAGCTAATTTCATCGAATGAGTTTCCTTAAATTGTTTTCCGTATTGAAGCCGAGCCTCAAAAAAACTGTTTGGCCCCAGCCACTTGAATGACTGGGGGGGCATATTTGCACTAGTCGGAAATTGCCTGTTTCAGAGCTGACAGGTAACCCTGCCGCATCTTCTGGCTCACGGCAGCACCGGGCACAAAGACCTGGCCACCGTGATACATGCCCGGGAATACGGCCAGTTCCGTGGGCACTCCCTCAGCCATCAGCCGCTGGGCATAATCAACCACCTCGTCACGAAACAGGTCGACGGCGCCAATGGTCAGGTAGGTCGGCGGAAGCCCAGCCATCGCTTTTGCCCTGGCCGGAGCGGCGTAGGGGGAGGCCTCCAGGCCAGGTGTGCCACCAAGGTACATCTCCCAGGCGTTGAAAGAGGTTTGACGGTTCCACACCGGGTAATCCTCCACCGCGCCAGAAGGGGTGGCATGCAGGTTGTCCAGCATGGGGTAGATCAGCAGCTGCAGTGCTATCTGCGGCCCCTGCTCATCACGGTTGCGCAGTACCATTCCCGCAGCCATACCAGCGCCGGCGCTGTCACCGCCGACGGCGATCCGAGTGGGATCGATTCCCAACTCCTTAGCGTTCTCTACAGCCCAGAGAAACGCCGCATAAACGTCGTTATGCCCAGCAGGGAATGGATGCTCCGGCGCCAACCGGTAGTCGACCGAGATAACGGTCGCCCCCAGGACCTGGGCAAACTCCCCGGCAAAATCATTGCTGTCGGCCCGCCCCATGATGTAGCCACCACCGTGAATCCACAGGATGGCCGGGGTAACTGCCGGAGCATGCTCTGGGCGGTAGATAAACACAGGTACCTCCCTCTCCGGGGTGACCACCGGCCTACGCTCCACTGTGACTCCCGGGGTATCCGGAAATTTCAACATGCTGTGCACCGTGGCTCTGGCGTCAAGAACCGTCTCTTCAGTGATCACCGCCAGCTCTGGCGGCAAATGCTGCAGGGGAGCACGGATCTCAGGATCGATAAATGACCTGACGTTGTGGGACAGGCTGGCAGCTGAATCACTCTCTGCCATGTCGCTGTGCTCGGCGGCACACCCAGTCAGAGCGGTCAGCGCCAAGGCGGTAACCAACCACTTTTTCGGCGAAACTGGTTTCATAACATCCTCATCATTCGAAGAGTCAGCCGTTGTCTCTCAAGCGGCCGACAATAGATTTGCCTTAACTTGGAATGGATTTTCGTCATCCCTTCCCTGTCTGTGTCGGCGTCAGTCGTAGGTGCCGCGAATCGGGTAGTTATTGTCCGGATTGCGGATAAAAGCCAGCCCGGACAGCAGGATGCCCAGCTCTGGGCGGGCAAAAGGACCATTGGACAGATCGAGCACCTGTATCTGCCCCTGTTCATTCACCACATAAAGGCCAGGTTCGGCGAAGGGGTGATCCGTCTCCTGAGCTGAACGGGGGTGGGAGATATACAGCCCCAGCTGCTGCATCTGCTCTACACTCAGACCAAACGCGATGGGGTAGCTGACGTTAAGCTCAGGCAGGTGGGCGGCAACCTGGGCCCTGCTGTCTGCGGACACTGCGACTATGTCGACGCCCAGTTTGAAAAACTCCTGTTTGAGTTTCTCTATCTCATTGAGGTAGCGGGTACACAGCGGACAGTGCCGACCGCGATAGACCACCACCATCTGCCAGTCAGCGCCACTCTGGGGAACACCCAGAGTGATAAGTTCCCCCCCTGTGGTAGTCACTTCAATGGCCGGAAACAGCTGTCCAGCTGCAATTTTCTTAGAACTCATAGAGATTACCTTTGCCCCCTTTCGGCAGGCTGTTAAAGAGTACAGGCAGCGCACTCAACCGCAGCGACAGGTCACTAACTGGGGGCTGCCCGTTATGGGTCATTAGAAGCTGAGGTAGTTGTAGCTGTCGTCCGCTTTATCGCGCTTGCCACGCAGCTTGTCGCTGTAGTTCTCAGCCCAGACGGCGGTGGCATTCTGGTTCTGGTTCCAGTCAAAGGTGGTGGAGCGATGCTTGATCTTCCAAACCCCATTGCGACGCTCAAACCTGAAGTGGTGACGGCCCCCCAGGATCCCCTCTTTATCCACCCCGTCCTCTTGATGAACGTGGTATGCCCAGACATAACATTCGGCAGTGGCGCTATCGCCATCAATCTCTATCAAGGGGTTGCTGATGCGATGCTGGGTCACCTTAAGGGCGCGAAACCCTTCCATCGCCGGGTCAACAAAGGCATGGGCGTTATCATTGTAGAAAAACAGGTCCGGAAAGATGGGGTCCTGATGCTCTTCGATGGCATCCTCCCAGTAGGTGGACTTCATCAGTTCGCCGTCCACCCGGTCCAGGGCCCGAGCAAACTTGTACATCACCTCGGTCATCTCCTGCTTATCAAGCAACTGCTGCAATTTCTGCTGCATATCCATGGTCAACTCCTATTCTTTCAACCCTGGCCGACGCCAAGGTGGGTTATGGTCAAATTGGGCTGAGAAAACTATTTGCTTTCCCATTGGTTTACAGGGTCCAGAACGGTGAACTTACGCGGGCTGGCCAACAGGTCCGGCAGATAGGCTTCGTACTCATCGCGATAGGACTTGCCCTGCAACTGGTTCTTCATGAAGTCATCCATAGAGGGCTCATTCCAGCGCTCATACAGAGTGAATTTATTGGGATTGTTGGCATCCCGGTGGAAATAGGTGGACACGAAAGTATCCTCCTTGGACATCGCTTCGAGGACGCCTGTCGCGCCCTGGACAAACTGCTCGACGCACTCGGGTTTAACGTCGAACTCCACGTAGAAAACAAGCTGCTTAGTCATGGTTCAGTACCTCTCAAAATGCTCATTTGGCCTGCTCGCCGGAGCCCGCTCTTTCGGGCTTTCAGCTGCAATCTGACTCGGCAACGACTTAAGCAAGATCCTCTGCCAGGGCAGACTGTCAGCCCCTTCGGTCGTTGACACTGATGGCAATGATAGATACGGTCACTGTGGAATATAAGAAGCTCAATTTGAATAGCATGAATTCCCAGTGGGAATACAGTAGAGAGATGAAGGAATCAGAATGGATCAGCTCAGTGCAATGAGGGCCTTCGTTCGTGTGGTACAGACCGGCAGCTTTTCCGCTGCAGCCCGAGAACAGAACACCACGCAGGCAACCATCAGCAAGAAAGTTGCCGCATTGGAAGCCAAACTGACTGGCAAACTGCTGACCCGCAGCAGCCGCGAACTGGCGCTGACTCAGGTCGGAGCCGAGTATTATGATAAGTGCGTGGCCATTCTTGCAGAGTTGGACGAAGCAGATGCGCTGGCACGCGCCGAAGTGGCCTCCCCCAAGGGAGTACTCAGAGTTTCAGCCCCCGTGGCCCTTGGCTGCCAGATTCTCGCCCCCATCCTGTCCGAATTTCTGACTCGTTATCCCGACATCAAGGTGGACCTGGCACTGACCGACAAACACGTGGACCTCATCAGCGAAGGTGTCGACGTTGCTATCCGTGCCAAGGAGTTGGAAGACTCCTCGCTGATTGCCAGGCACCTGTTCGATAACCCCCTGCTGCTGATAGCGGCACCCAGCTATCTCGAGCATCATGGCGAACCCAAGGAGCCTGAGGATCTGAAACGGCACAACTGCTTGATCTACTCAATGCTGAAAAGCATCAATATCTGGCACTTCAGCCAACAGGACCAAAACCATGCGGTGGCGGTCAGCGGCAACTTCCAGAGTGACAGCGGCGACGCCCTCTTGCAGCTGGCTTTGGATGGTGTCGGGCTTGTGCAACTGCCCATCTGGATGGTGAATGATCATCTGAAGAGCGGTTTGTTGAAACAGGTGCTACCCAACTATGAAGGCCACCCCCTGCCGGTGAATGCCATCTACCCCCAAAGCCGATATGTCCCCCTCAAGGTGAGGTGTTTCATCGACTTTCTAAGGCAGAAAATCAGCGACAACCCAATGTTCCAGTGACGTTCAGCCCCTCAGTCACACAAGCAACCGGGCAGAGTTCCTCTGCCCTTGCACCTTTTTACCGGCCATTTAAAAGTTCCCATTTGGAATAGTTAGTATTCAATCGCCCTACGTTCTATTCCCAAATCCTCTTGGTTAACCTCCTCCATCATCTACAAACCATTTAACGAGGAGGCTCTGTGAGTCGGTTCACCAAATACAACCGGTACAACGCACCTCAGGAGTCACTGCCTCATCTTGATAAAGCGCAAGAGCTGCACGGATTCCTGCCAAACCTGCTCGGTTACATGGCTGAGTCACCTTCCCTGCTGGGCAGTTACCTCTTTCTGTCAGAACAGGTAAACCATACGGATCTGACCCAGACGGAACGCCAGGTGGTACTGATGACGGTCAATCGCTTCCACGAGTGCCGTTACTGCATGGCGGGCCACAGCCAATTCTCAGAAGCCCATGGCGTCGATATGGAGGTGATCGACGCCATTCGCGATGACCGCCCCCTGAGTAACCCCAAATTTGTGGTGCTACGTAACTTCACTCTCAAACTGGTTGAGGCTCGAGGGGTGGTGTCTCAAGCACTGGTCAGCGACTTCTTCAATGCAGGTTATAGCAGGCGCAATGCCCTCGAAGTCATTGCCCTTATCGCCCTCAAAACCATGAGCAATTACACCAACCACCTGGTAGGCACCGATCTTGACGGCTTCGCAATGAATCAACGTTGGGTACCAGTCAATGAGCGCTAAACCCACAGCCAGACCATCGATGGCAAGCAGCCCCACTTTCCGCCGGCAACCAACCATTGAGCGCCAGCGGTTTACAACCTGATAAGAGATTAGGAGAAGCGTTAAATGAGCCAAGATATCCTGTTTGACCCAATGACACTCGGGAACACCCTGACCCTGAACAACCGCATTGTCATGGCCCCCATGAATCGCAGCAAGGCAGACGACAACCTGGTCCCCACAGAGGCCATGGCCGAATACTATGCCCGGCGAGCGGGCACCGGCCTCATCATCACAGAGTCATTGATGATCTCACCCACTGCCCAGGGTTACCCCAATACCCCAGCCATCTTTACCCGGGCACAAATCGACGGCTGGAGAAAAGTGGTAAAACGGGTCCATGACCAGGGCGGCAAGATCTTTGCGCAAATCTGGCATACCGGCCGGGTGTCCCACCCCATCTATCTCAACGGAGAGAAACCCTACGCCCCCTCCGCCGTTGCCCTGTCAGGTCGTGTGCCCCGTACCGATGACCTGCAATACGGAATCCCCAGAGAGATGAGCGAGGTTGAGATCCGACAGATGATTCAAGATTTCACCCAGGCAGCCATCAATGCTCGTGAGGCCGGTTTTGATGGTGTGGAGGTTCACGCCGCCAATGGCTACCTGCTGGATCAGTTCCTCCACTGGGACACCAACCGTCGCGAGGACCAATGGGGTGGAACAGAAGAAAACATGGCCCGTATTCTCTTGGAGGTGCTGGATGCAGTCACCCAGCAGATCCCTCAGGTGGGCTTGAGGCTGTCACCGGTAGCCTACCTTCATCTGGAACACGACGAGCGAGACAGGGCGGTCTTCGACTACCTGTTACCAAGACTGAATCAATACCCCCTCGCCTATGTTCACACTGGCATGTTTGAGGACAACCCATACCCTCACCTGGGCGGCACCGTCACCCAATACATTCGCCGCCTTTATGACGGCACAGTGATCGCCTGTGGTGGCTACGACACCGACAGCGGACGCCAGACCCTGCAACAAGGAGACGCCGACCTGATTGCCATCGGGCGGCCACTTATCGCCAATCCGGATTACATTGAGAAGGTGCGCAGCAACCAGCCTCTGATCAGCTACAGTGCCGACATGCTGGACACACTGAGATAAACAGGGAGCTCAGCCCCAGAGAGGTTCCTGGCCCTAGGAGAAAACTCAAAGCCCAACAGCCCCAGAAAAGGGCTGTTGGGCTTTGCTGTACCTGGATTGACTGCCGTCATGGCCAGCGTCTAGTAGCCGACTCCGGCTGACTGAACGTTTTCAGGATCGAAAGCGTGGCAGGGGGTCACCGCGTGTACTGCGCCACATTCGGGGCAGGCTGTCTCGAAGGTTTCCATCTCGAACGGCTTGCCGCAGTTTTTGCAGTTTGGTGTCAGGGGCATCGGCATGGGCGCTGAAGCAAACCCCATCATCCGCACCTTATCAACCACCTGCTTACCGTTTTCAAATTGAGCAGAGCATCCGTCATGCATAGTGAGTACCTCTATTTTTCGTTGTCGATCAGGGTCAGCGAGTCCCCGAAGCGAAGTTGATTGCGATAGCCCATCAGGGTCTGATCCAGTTGTTCGAGGGTGCCAAGCAGTTTGCGCTCTTCCGTGGTCGTTTCCAGAACCTTGGCAATGCCCCCGTTCTTGATGACCAGACGCCTGTCCGCCATCAGGGCCAGTATGGGGTCGTGAGTGGCCATCAGGACGATCTTGTCCTCTGACAGCAGCAGCTCAAGAGCCCGCTTCCGGTCAATACCGGCGTTTTCAATCTCATCAATCAGCACTATGGGGGTGCTGCTCAGAATCGCGGTATCGGCGATCATCAGTGCCCGCGACTGACCTCCTGAAAGGCTGGTGATGGGGGTTTCGGCACTGAAGGGCTCGCCAGCAAGCTCATTGGCTTCGGCGATGATTCTGTCCACCACCTCATCGGCATCCTGCACCAGGCGACTCTCCGCATGGAGAGAGACAAACTCCTTTACCTCCAGATCCATCACAAAGTTCATGTTCTGGGACAGCTGAGCCACCAGCTTTTTGGAGGTGGAGAAACGCCAGGAGTTATCCGGCGTGTCACCGTTAATCAGGATTCGCCGTCCGGTGGGAGTGTCGCACTGAGCCACCCACTCGATGTCTCCCAGCAGCCTGCTTTTGCCAGAGCCTGTAGGGCCGACAATGGAGATCACCTCTCCGCTGCGGATAATCAGCGAATCAAAGCCTTCCGGAGTGCCGGACTTGTCCGTCCCGGGCAGCAGGGTAATGGCGCGAACCTCATCGTCCTCACCGAGAAACAACAGCATCTGATTGATAAAGCCCACCATCTGCTGCTTTATCGCCGAGGGATCCAGCGCTGTCTCCTCCTGGGTCAGGGAGTCGAAACTGTCCAGGTAATCGGCAACGGAGCTGTGGTGTGCACCGCTGATGTCCAGCCGGTTGTCACTGAAGAAGCCCTCCAGAAAGGGGTAATCCTGCAGAAGCGAGCCTATGGTGCGCCTTTCTATCTGATTGAGTTCAATCATGCCTTGTCTTCCATATCTATCTTGCGCACGTTGCCCATCTGGTAGCTGTCTCCGATGCGAGTTTCACCCAGGCAGTAGGAACACAGCGCTGACGGCATGGTGAACCTCAGTTCACTGCCTACCAGGGTGGTCACCGCCTTCTGCTCCTGATGCAACAGAGTACTGAGCTCGAAGCAGCCCTGCCCCGTCAAGCCATTGATGTGCATGATGGTGGCCGCCGGATTGACCAGGTTCACCTTGGAGGCAAACACTTCGCGCTCGGCCTGGCTGACGATGTCTCCTTTGGTGATCACCACAATGTCCGCAGATTTCAGCATCGGGCCAATCTTTTTCGGGGTATTGATGCCACTGAGGTTATCGATGACGCACACCGCTTTGACCTCTTTGACGTAGGGAGAACAGCGGTTGCACAGCCCGGCGGACTCGCTGATCAGCAGGTCCATCCCCTCGGACAGCCCCCACTGAACAATCTCCTCGATGTTGCTGACAAAGTAATGGTCCGGGCACATGGAGCCAGAGAGCCCTTTTTTCACCGGAATGCCCGCCTTGCGATACAGCTCGTCGTCATCGGTATAGAGGCAGTCGAACTTCACCACCCCGATTTTCAGGCCCCGCTCCATCAGAGCATTGGCGGTTTTCAGAATAACGGCGGTCTTTCCCGACGAGGGAGGACCTGACACGGTCACCAGATTCATTGGCAACACCCTCCACCGCAGACGGCCTGAGCGGCACAGCTGGAGTCGTTAAACAGCCCTTTGCAATGGTTGATGAGCTCTGACAAGTCGTGCTGCTGGATGTAGTCCCACCCCAGCCACATAAAACGGCTGTGCTCAGGAAGAATGTTGAACACATCCGGGTGGGTGCTGGGAAAGAGCCCCTGGCGGGCAAGCAGGTTGCCAATCTCTTCGGAAGCAAAGAAATCAGCGATCTCTTTCAGCTCATCGGCCTTGGCGCTTTTCGCCAACATGAATATGGGGCTGACGATGGCGCCATCCTCCGGCCAGACAGCCTGCAATGGCCCCCCCTCCTTCACCATCTTGGAGAAGAAGTAGGGCATGATGGTCACCGCCGGCTTATTCTGTTTACGCTGCTCACTTCTGACCATCTCGGCAGGATGCATCGATTCCAGCAGGCTACGGCCTAACGCCTGAACGCCATCATCTCCATACATCTTGTGGATGTTGAGCAAAATGGCATTGAAGAGATCGAAGTCGGACACCGGCAGCGATACGCTCTTCTCAAACCTGGGGTCCAGCAAGTCCTTCCAGGATCGCGGTGGCTCTCTGTCACCAAGCTCGTCGCCATTAACCAGGAACAGCGCCGGCACCACCGCCAGAATGGAGTAGTGCCCCAGGGGATCCTTGATGCCCAGCTCAGCAAAGTCCGAGTTGTAACTGTCCATGCCCGTCAGGTCGGTAAACACCCCCTCACGGCGAAAACGGCCGAAGCGCTGCTGGTCGAAAAACATATCAAAACCCGCAGACATAAACAGATCCGGCAGCTTATTCGGCTCCTCGATACCGTCGATATTGTTCTGAACCCAATCCAGCCCCATGGATGCCGCTTTCAGTTCATGGGTCACCTCCGACTTGCCCGCCTGCTGACGGCCGGCCAGATAGGCACTCCACTTCTCCATCAGAGGGATGCGCACCGGACAGGGCAAGATCCCCACAACACTGGACCCTTTACTCTGTGCCGCTGCCGCCGTGGTCTGAACCAAGGTAATGTCGGTATCATCGGTGTACCGACTTATCGCCTCCTCCAGCAAGCGGATAAAAGAATCAATATCCAGCTTCTTCATGGCAACGGCGGCACTGAGGGTAATGCTCTTACCCAGAGCCGCTCGTTTGGCCGCATCTTCCATCTGAGGAAAACCATTGGAAACAAACACCGGAATGGTCTCCGGGTGCTTCTCTGTTATCTCGAACAGCGTGCTTTGTTGTTCAATCATCTTTGCCTCAGTTCTTGGATCTCAGATCGGTAATGGTGGTGTTCTTCAGGGTCTTGTAGACCTCGAGGTTCAGCTGATGGATACGACCATCAAACATGCAGTTGTCAAACGGACAGGAGGAGCGTCCCAGGGGACAGCTTTGCATCTCAATCTTTTCCTGAAACAGTTCGTACACGTCCAAGAAGGTCACTTCGTCGGGAGAGATGGACAGGGTGAAGCCGCCTGCCGGGCCCCGTGTAGAATTGACCCAGCCCTTTTTCTGCAGCTTTCCGAAGACTTTTGCCAGATGAGCCTCCGAAGCGGACAGTCGCTGGGCAGCCGCCTTGGTGCTCAGGCGTTCAGGAGCACATTCAGCCAGCAACCCCAGGCCATGAATGGCCAACGACGTGCCTTCGGAGATGTTGATCAGACTGTTCATAGCCACAACCAATTAGGTATTGTGGTACCACAATGCCTAATTGGGATCGTAGCAACAAGCGGATGCTCTCAGTTGTGTGATCCACTGCGCGATCAACAACAACCGCTTTAACCGCTGTGTATTGCCGAACACCGCTTCCAACCTTGGGCCGGGGCAGGCAGCAGCAGCATAGCTGTGGGCAATAGCTGTAATGGAAAGCCAAAGCCATCATCTCGGCGCAAATAAATGCCAATAATTAATCCAAGCATGAATTAATTCGATGCGTTCAAATAAAGCGCTTCATTTAACATTGAGCCAACTTATTTATCAACACAGCAAAATAAAGCCCTATTCAAGCAAAGTTTGAATGCAATAAAGAAATACTCTTTATGCATCCGGCGCAATACAAAACCCTAACAAGCCAAAAACAGTGCATTCGTAATAAAAAACTATCGCAAATTACCGTTTCTTTATTGACTAAGAGTCATGAATGATCAAAAGTATTTCATCAATGACGGATGGCTAGATCTGCGCTCAAGCAATGGTAAGACCAATTGCCCCTCGAGCCGACAGGCCGCCACCCTAAAGGGCCGGCAAGCTACCAAGCACCTTGAGCCAAGGTGTGAAATTTGAGCTTTCCGATTCCGAAAATCTGAAACCAGCGAAGACTCTGGTTAATAAGCCCATGGACGTATGTCCTGTGGTGAATTCAGTCTCAATTTTGCAAAACCGGGTACACGCCTTCTAGCAAAGGCAGGTGCCTGGATACTAACTTCGCCATAGAGCGGCCCCTATTCCTGTCGTGTTTGGCGAGGCTTTTATTCACATTCTATCTAAGGCTAACGTCTATGAGTGAAAATACCGCCCAATTTGCAAAGGCCTGGGAAGGCTTTGTTGCAGGTGACTGGAAATCCGAAGTTAACGTACGTGACTTCATCCAGAAAAACTACACCCCCTATGAAGGCGATGAGTCCTTCCTGGCGGGCTCCACCCCAGCGACTGACGAGCTGTGGGCCAAGGTGATGGAAGGTGTTCGTCAAGAGAACGCCACCCACGCCCCCGTAGATTTCGACACCTCCAAAGTTTCCACCATCACCTCTCACGACGCCGGTTACATCAACAAGGATCTGGAAACGATCGTTGGCCTGCAAACCGAAGCGCCTCTGAAGCGTGCCATCATCCCCAACGGCGGTATCCGCATGGTTGAGGGCTCCTGCAAGGCCTACGGCCGTGAGCTGGACCCTGTGACCAAGGCGATCTACACCGATTACCGTAAGACCCACAACGCTGGCGTTTTCGATGTTTACACCCCAGACATCCTGCGTTGCCGTAAGTCCGGTGTGATCACCGGTCTGCCAGATGCCTACGGCCGTGGCCGTATCATCGGTGACTACCGTCGTGTTGCCCTGTACGGCATCGACTTCCTGATGCAGGACAAGCTGAACCAGTTCCACAGCCTGCAGCAAGAGCTGGAGCAAGGTGGCAAGCTGGAAGACACTCTGCGCCTGCGCGAGGAGATCGCCGAGCAGCACCGTGCCCTGGGCCAAATCAAAGAGATGGCGGCCAAATACGGCTGTGACATCTCCAAGCCTGCCGAAACCGCTCAGGAAGCGATTCAAGCGACCTACTTCGGTTACCTGGCGGCCATCAAGTCTCAGAACGGCGCTGCCATGTCTCTGGGCCGTACCTCCACCTTCCTGGACATCTACGTTGAGCGTGACCTGAAAGCGGGCCTGATCACCGAGTCCCAAGCCCAGGAGATGGTGGACCACTTCATCATGAAGCTGCGTATGGTTCGCTTCCTGCGTACCCCTGAGTACGATCAGCTGTTCTCCGGCGACCCAATCTGGGCCACCGAGTCCATGGCCGGTATGAGCCTGGATGGCCGCACCCTGGTCACCAAGAGCAGTTTCCGCTACCTGAACACCCTGTACACCATGGGTCCAAGCCCAGAGCCGAACATCACCGTTCTGTGGTCTGAGCACCTGCCAGAAGGCTTCAAGAAGTACTGCGCCAAGGTATCCATCGACACCTCTTCCATCCAGTACGAAAACGATGACCTGATGCGTAAGGACTTCGAGTCTGACGACTACGCCATCGCCTGCTGTGTATCCCCACAGGTTCTGGGTAAGCACATGCAGTTCTTCGGCGCCCGTGCCAACCTGGCCAAGACCCTGCTGTACGCCATCAACGGCGGTGTGGATGAGATCTCCAAGGCACAGGTCGGCCCCAAGATGGACGCCATCACCGACGACGTTCTGGACTACGACACCGTTTACGCCAACCTGGACACCCTGATGGACTGGCTGGCCAAGCAGTACGTCACCGCCCTGAACTGCATCCACTACATGCACGACAAGTACTCCTACGAGGCGTCTCTGCTGGCTCTGATGGATCGCGACGTTGAGCGCACCATGGCTTGCGGTATTGCCGGCCTGTCCATCGCGGCGGATTCCCTGGCGGCCATCAAGTACGCCCAGGTGAAACCTGTACGTGACGAAGACGGCATCGCTACCGATTTCGCCATCGAGGGTGACTATCCTAAGTTCGGTAACAACGACAAGCGCGTAGACGAGATCGCCTGTGAGCTGGTTGAGAGCTTCATGCAGAAGATCCGTTCTCTGAAGACCTACCGCGACTCCACCCCGACCCAGTCCATCCTGACCATCACCTCCAACGTGGTGTACGGTAAGAAGACGGGTAACACCCCTGACGGCCGTCGTGCCGGTCAGCCTTTCGCGCCCGGTGCCAACCCCATGCACGGTCGTGATGAGTCCGGTGCTGTTGCGTCCCTGACCTCCGTGGCCAAACTGCCCTTCGCCCACGCGAAAGACGGCATCTCCTACACCTTCTCCATCGTACCTGGCGCCCTGGGTAAAGATGAAGATGGTCGCCGCGGCAACCTGGCTGCCCTGATGGATGGCTACTTCAAGAACACCCAGGCTCGCGAAGGCGGCCAGCACCTGAACGTCAACGTGATGAACCGCGAGATGCTGCTGGACGCTGTTGAGAACCCTGAGAAGTACCCTCAGCTGACCATCCGTGTATCCGGTTACGCCGTACGCTTCAACGCTCTGACCAAAGAGCAGCAGCAGGACGTCATCACCCGTACCTTCACTGAGTCCATGTAATTACTCTCGGGTAATTCACTCCAGTGACAGCAAGGGCGGCCTCCGGGCCGCCCTTTTCTTTTCTTAGATAGACACACCCTTTTCCATTTGGGACAACACCCATGTCCTAAGGGGCGCTGGGCTCACGCCAATGCCGCCAGTTAGATTGTTGTCACTCTCTACGACTGGGACGCCCCATGATCCCCATGCTGCTCTGCTGCTTCGCCCTGGTCCTGTGGGCCCTGGACGACAAACTGACAGAGATGGGACTGAGCCGGAATATCTCTCTGTGGCGGTCTCAATTCACCCAGTCCCTGCTGATGATCGAAGGATCTACCCAACTGATGACCACGGCCCCCGCCTACTGCCGCGTCTACGCCAGCCGCTTTCATCCGGCACTTACCTGGCGCCCATTCCTCTGCCCCAGGAACCGCTGAGATAGAAAATGACTGGCCTGTATCTGGCTATTTTTTATAATTTTCATGACCTTAACCAGTTGGCGGCGGCGCCTCTCACCGGGTCAGAGGCTTCGGCTTCGGCCCCCGCCCCGCAACCAGTTCAAGGCACAGATGAATACCGTTTTAACTCTATTTTTCAGAACCTTAATTCATGGGTGGGGACAGACTTCAAAAAAGCTTTACTTCCCCGGTATTAGACCTCATACTTACGCCGCTCTGTTATCAGGGTTATTAATGACACATTATGTAAAGCAAAACCTTCAGAACATCTTCATTGCTGTTGTAGTCCTAAGTGTTTCCCTTAACTTCATAGTCATCTTTAATAATTCAAGTTTTCAGTGCATTGAAATTGTAAAGTTTTTATCCAATATAAGAGGGACACATTATGTCTAACAAAACAACTGGTCAGGTGAAGTGGTTCAACGACGAGAAAGGCTTTGGCTTCATCGCCCCAGACAACGGCGGTTCTGACGTGTTTGTACACTTCCGCTCCATCGCTTCCGACGGCTTCAAGAGCCTGTCTGAAGGTCAGAAAGTTTCCTTCGATGTAGAGCAAGGCCAGAAGGGCCCTCAAGCTGCTAACGTAGTAGTGCTCTAATATCGATTGCGGCGCAGATGATACCCTCATCTGCGCCCATTCAACTCTCGCTCATCCAACCGATATAGACCAAAGTACTCACCACTTCTCCGGCCAAAAATTTTCTCACTGGCACTCAGCCATTCCCTCTCTCTTCGTCGTCCAGAATAGCCTTAACTGTTAGACCTTAAGTGTATTTACTCTTTTAAATTAAAGACTACCGCACCAAGAGCCTACGTCGGCATCGATCCACGCCGAGTGAATGTGTTCAGGCTGTCGCCGTAACAGACGATGCGTTACTTGGGTGCAGGCCCACCTCAAACAATCTCTGAACACCTTGATGTCCCGACAAGGTGACTGCACCACAAAATCGTTCAACAAAGGTCAACACACCCAAAAACAGCAGACTCCCCCAAAGCCACCAGACACTTTGGGGTATAACCAGCCCCTTAATCGACAGGCTCTTCCTGCTGCTGGCGCTCCAGTAAGATTGGCATGGCGTGCTGCTCTCCCCAGTGTTTTAGTGAGAGCAAAATCGGCTCCAGACTTCGGCCGGTATCGGTCAGGCTGTACTCCACCTTCGGGGGCACTTCCGGATAGACCTCACGATGAACCAAGCCATAAGACTCCAGCTCACGCAACTGTTTGGTCAACATTCTCTGGGTAATGCATCCCACCCGTCGCTTGAGTTCATTAAACCTCAAGGTCCCATCCAGCAGGTGATAGAGAATCATCCCTTTCCCCTTGCCACTGAACAGTTCCAGGGTCGCTTCTACCGGGCAGCCTTTGCCCTGATAGGAGGAGTATCTTGTGCGTTTTACAGTATCCATTTTGTGCCTATAGCACATTTCTGTGCGTACTTGTTTAAAAAGAATGTATCCCTATTATACACAGCATACGCCAACCTATGATGCTGTTAGGAGCTTCCCATGGATCTGAAAGAGATCATTCAATCCCGCTACTCCACCAAGGAGTTTGATGGCAATAAGACCATCCCCACCGACCTGTTTGACCAGGTTAAGGCACTACTGCGCTTCAGCCCCTCAAGCGTCAACTCTCAGCCCTGGCACTTTGTGATTGCTGATTCCGAAGAGGGGCGCCAACGAATCGCCAAAGGCACCCAAGGCTTCTTCGCCTTCAACGAGGCCAAAGTTCTGAACGCCTCCCATGTTGTTCTGTTCTGTGCCAAGACCGGCATCGATGACGATTACACTCGGCACCTGCTAGACACCGAAGAGCGCGATGGCCGCTTTGCCGAGCCAGAGCACAGGGAGATGGTACACATGGGCCGCTCCACCTTTGTGAACATTCACCGCTTCGATCTGAAAGATGCCCAGCACTGGATGGAGAAGCAGCTCTACCTGAATATGGGCACCGTGCTGCTGGGTGCCGCAGCATTGGGCATTGATGCCCTGCCCATAGAAGGCTTGGATACCAAGGTGCTGAACGAGGAGTTTGGTCTGCTGGAGAAGGGCTATACCGCCGTGGCCATGGTTGCCCTGGGGTATCGCAAGGAGAACGACTTCAACGCCGCTCTACCAAAATCACGCCTGCCCGAGACCGAGATCTTCACCCAGCTTAGCTGACGGAACACTGAGAGTAATACGGGGGCCTTATGGCCCCCGCTTTTGTTGCCACCTGATGACGACAGACCAGCACTCGTTAAATGAGCGAGGACTCAGCCCTCCTCCTTCCAATGATCCAGGTAGTTCTTTGGTGGCGGCGTCCAGCTACGCTCCGCCCTGGAGTGACGCTCGGAGTCCTGACCCCGCATCGCTTCACCGAGAAGCTCTTCAAGCTGCATAAAGAGATCCCGATAGTGGGTGCCGAATCTGTCGCCTTCATCTCCCTGAAGCCAGCTGTCATACAGCAACTTGTCATGTTCACGCTCCACCTCCTCGAAAGCCAGCCTACGCTGCCTGGCCCTGAAGGGGTGGTTACCCAGAGCCACCAGGGTTTCGCTGCCCAGGGCCAGGGCCGAGTGCAGAGTCTCTTTGATCACCACGTCTGCTCCGGCACTGCGCAAGGCGTAGAGGTGACCGCGGTCATAGGCCCGGGCCAGCACCTTCACCTTGGGGTAGGCTTGTTTCACGTAGTGAACCAGCTCTACTGCCGCCTCCCGCTCATCGATGGCGATCACCAGGGCCTTGGCCTCCTCGATGCCTGCGGTGTGCAGCATGTCGGGACGGGTGGCGTCACCGAAGTAACTCTTGACCCGAATGCTTCTCAGGTTCTCCACCTGATCCGCTTCATGATCCAGCACCACGGTGGGGATGCCGTTGACCGTCAACATGCGGTTGATGATCTGCCCGAAGCGACCCACCCCGGCAATGATCACCGTGCCTCTCTCATCGATGGTATCCGCTTCCCGCTCGTTACTTCGCTGCTCATAACGAGGGAGAATCACCCGCTCAAACAGGATAAAGAGTGCGGGTGTCAGGAACATGGAGAGGGCGACCACCAGGGAGAGCAACTGCACCAGATCCTGGGACAGCACCTGATTCTGCTGGGAGTACCCCAGCAGCACAAAGCCAAATTCACCGGCCTGGGCCAGGCTCAGGGCAAACAGCCAGCGATCACTGCCGCGAACCTGGAAGATCCAACCCAGCAGATAGAGAATCACCAGCTTACCCAGCATCACCGCGGCGGTCAGCATCAACACCAGTCCCAGTTGCGCCCAGAGCACACCGAAATTGACCCCGGCGCCGACAGTGATGAAGAACAGCCCCAGCAACAGCCCCTTAAAGGGTTCGATGTTGGACTCCAGCTCATGACGGAACTCCGAGTTGGCCAGCACCACCCCGGCCAGGAAGGTACCCAGTGCGGGAGAGAGGCCCACCAGCCCCATCAGGGCGGCAATGCCTATCACCAGCAGCAACGCCGTCGCGGTAAAGATCTCCCGCAGACCCGAGGAAGCCACATAACGGAACAGAGGTCGGCTGAAGAAGTGGCCGGCAGCAATAAGCAGGCCTATGGTGGTGATCACCACCAGGGCATAACCCCAGCCAGGCAAGCCGGCCACCAGGCTGATGTCATGACCATGGCCCGCCTCACCAGCCCCGGAGATCAGTTCCGGCAGAGCCAGCAACGGGATGAAGGCCAGCATGGGGATCACCGCAATGTCCTGCAGAAGCAGCACGGAGAAGGCACTGCGGCCGCCGTCGGTGTTCCCAAGGTGCTTCTCACTGAAGGTCTGCAGCACGATGGCGGTGGAGGAGAGGGAGAAGATCATCCCTATGGTCAGGGCACTCTGCCAGGGCAGGCCGGCGTACTGGGCCAGCCCCCATCCCAGGGCAGTACTCAGCACCACCTGAAGTCCCCCCAGGCCGATCAGCCGGTTGCGCATCTCCCACAGCATCTTAGGCTGCAACTCCAACCCCACCAAAAACAACATCATCACCACGCCAAACTCGGCGAAGTGCTGAATGGTCATGGTCTCTTCACCCACCAGGCCGGTGATGGGACCGATGACCACACCGGCGATCAGGTAACCCAGCACCGACCCCAAGCCCAGCCGCTTGGCCAGGGGAACGGCGATCACCGCCGCCAACAGATAGATAAAGGCTTGCAGGAAATAGAGTGTCACTGTGCCTCCTCCGCCAGATGGTTACTGGTATGAGTAGCATCGTCAGAATCCCAACGGATCTCCTTGGCCACCAGGCGACTGAGCATCTGTTGCCAGGCGGCGAGGTGAGCGGGCAGCCGACCTTCCTCCACGGCGGTGCGGGCGCCGAAAAGCATAAAGGGAGGCAGATAGTGCATGCCGGTGAGTAGGGCTGCCTGCTCCAAGGGACGAAACAGTTCACGAATGGTGAAATGATTGTAACCCTGCTCCCGGTAGGCGTGCTGGGGGCCTCCGGCACTGGCCGCACAAAGAAACCCCTTACCCTGCAGGGCGGTGCCACCTTCTCCATAGGCAAAACCGTGCTCCAGCACCAGGTCCTGCCACTCCTTGAGGATCGACGGGGTGGAATACCAGTAGACGGGAAACATAAACACCAGTACGTCGTGCTGCAGCAATCGCTGCTGCTCCCGGTCCACATCGATTCTCATGTCCGGGTATTCACGGTAGAGGTCTACCGTTGTCACTCCTTGCACCTGCTGAGTTGCCCGGAGCATCTTCGCATTAATCTCTGAGCGGTGAAGGGATGGGTGGGCAAACAGCACCAACACCGAAGGCTTATCACTCATGATGCTACTAGCTCCTTGTGTTATTTCAGATAAGTTCCCATAGAACACTCCAGATTCCCAGCCAGAAACAACCGAAATAGTTTTGTGATCCTGGCGGTGTAAGATGACAACTCCTACTGTTAGACTGTCTGGTTTTAACCGCCGTTAGCGATTTTCCAGGAATCACCACAGGGTAAATCGCAACCCAACTAGGGAGGAAGGTTTGACCAAAGGCATAGATAAATACAGCATCGACAGCACTGACTACACAATAGGTCAGGACAACGTTCAAAAGTGGGGCATCGACGTCCACAACCCGGTGTTCGGCATCAGTGCCGGCCTGATTATCCTGTTTCTCATCGGGACTCTGGTCACCGACGCCGCCACCGCCAAGGCAGCGCTCGACGGAATCAAATGGAAGATCATCAACAACTTCGACGGACTTTTCATCTGGTCTGGCAACATCTTCGTGATCTTCTGTTTGGCTCTGGTTGTCTCCCCCTTCGGCAGGATTCGCCTGGGTGGTGACAATGCGGAGGCGGACTTCTCTTTCCTCTCCTGGCTGGCGATGCTCTTTGCCGCCGGGATGGGCATCGGCCTGATGTTCTGGAGTGTGGCAGAACCGGTGGCCTACTTCACCGGCTGGTATGAGACGCCACTGGGCGTCGAGCCCAACACCCCGGAAGCTGCCAGGCTGGCCCTGGGTGCCACCATGTTCCACTGGGGTCTGCACCCTTGGGCCATTTATGGCGTGGTCGCCCTCTCTCTGGCGTTTTTCACCTATAACAAAGGGTTGCCCCTCTCCATGCGGGCCATCTTCTACCCACTGCTGGGGGACCGCACCTGGGGCTGGCCCGGTCACATCGTCGATATCCTGGCAGTAGTGGCCACCCTGTTCGGTCTCGCCACCTCACTGGGTCTGGGCGCCCAACAGGCCGCCAGCGGCATCAACCATGTCTTCGGCATCGACGGCGGTATGGGGCTGCAGATCCTGGTGATTGCCGTGGTGACCATGTTGGCGGTGGTGTCCGTTTATCGCGGCATCGAAGGCGGCGTCAAGCTACTGTCCAACATCAACATGTTGCTGGCCCTGCTGCTGGTGGTGGTCGTGGCTCTGCTAGGCTTCGGTGTGGTGCTCGGCGCCATCCCCACCACCCTGATGGCCTACCTGGAGAACCTGGTGCCCCTGAGTAACCCCCACGGCCGTCCCGACGAAGCCTGGATGCACGGTTGGACCGTGTTCTACTGGGCCTGGTGGATCTCCTGGTCTCCTTTCGTCGGCATGTTTATCGCCCGGGTCTCCAAGGGCCGCACCGTGCGCGAGTTCATCGTCGCCGTACTGATTGTGCCGACTCTGGTCACCCTGCTGTGGATGTCCGTCTTTGGCGGTCTGGCCCTGGATCAGGTGATCAACCAGGTGGGCGTCCTGGGTGCCAACGGCCTGCGAGAAGTGCCCCTGGCGATGTTCGAGATGTTTGAGAGCCTACCCATGAGTGACCTGCTCTCCATCGTGGCGATCATTCTGGTGATGGTGTTCTTCATCACCTCTTCCGACTCCGGCTCCCTGGTGATCGACAGCATCACCGCCGGCGGCAAGGTGGATGCCCCTGTGGTTCAGCGCATCTTCTGGGCCTTCATCGAAGGTGCCATCGCCGCAGCCCTGCTGTGGATTGGCGGCACCGAGTCTATCCAGGCTCTGCAAGCGGGCGCCATCTCCACCGCCCTGCCCTTCACAGTGATCCTGCTGATGATGTGTGTCAGCCTGGTGATGGGTATGCGTACCGAGTCCCGCTTCCGCTAAGCGTCAGTGACAAGCAAAACAAGAGGCGCATCAGGCGCCTCTTTTTTTGTGCTCAGTCCCAGATCTCTGAGATGGGGGTCTGGGGAGAGAAGTGGTAGGCCACCTGGGCCTGGAACAGCTCGGCGGTGGCGATGGCGTCGGTAAGCGCATGGTGAGGCTGGTACACCGGCAGCCCATAACGTTGGCGACAGGCACCAAGGCGCACGGAGGGGGCCTTCTTGCCCACCAGGCGATTCCAGCGACTGCCCATCTGGTGTTGCAGTATGGTCTGCTCCAGCTCCATGGTATCCACCAGAGGAAACTGCAGTCCCTCCCCCAGCCGGGTTTTCAGAGCCTGATCGAGAAAGGGTCTCTCAATCTGCTTGAAGTGCACCACAGGAATGGCGCCCCCCAGGGCCTCCAACAGGGGGCCAACCACCTTGGTAAAGTCGGGCGCCTCATCCACGTCGCTGTGAGTGATGCCGTGGATCACCACAGACTCGTCATTGAGTGGATGTTCAGGCTGCACCAGAAACTGGCCGGCCCTGCGGCAGTAGACCCGGTTCAGATCGAAAGGCACCCAGCCGGCAGAGACAATGGCGTCCTTTTCCGGGTTTAGTCCGGTCGTCTCAAAATCCAGGGCCACAAAGGGCACTTGTGACAGCGGGGTGTCCGGCGCCACTATCCCCTTGTCATAGAAGCGTTTCAACCTGGGATCTCGAACCTGTTGACTGGCCTGCTCAAATAGCATCACCCAGTCCTTATTGCGTTTTCGGCGTTTCCACCAGCCAAACATTGGGACTCCTTAAGCGAAACTGCTGGCCTGATAGCGGTATTTGAGGAAGTTCTGCGCATTACTCAGTACCTGGAAGGCGTCCTTGAGGTTGCGCCGCTCAAAGTCCGACATGTTTTCAGGCTCGATGTTGTTGTCCGGTTCCTGACCCAGTTCCACATCCCGGGCCTGGTGGCGGATACGCACCATGGAGATAAACTCCATGGCATCGCGAATGTCCTCTGCCTTACCCTTGGGCAAGATGCCCGCATCGATGATGTCATCCAGGCGCTCGAAGGAGTTCTGCGCCCGGGATCCCACCGCCAGGGCATGGACCCGAATCAGATCTGCCAGGGGCGCCGTGCCCCGACGCTTGAGGTTGATGGAGTTGTTGTGGCGACCATCCTTCTCCATCACAAACTCCTTGAAGAAGCCCAGCGGCGGCGTGCGATTCAGGGCATTGCGCGCCAGGCAGGCCAGGAAGCGGTTGTTCTTTCTGGCCCGGCGCACGATAAAGCCATTGAGCTGCTCGGCCCACTTAACCCGGCCGTGCACCCCCTCGAGATCGAAGAAAATGGAGGAGTTAAGCAGTGCCTTGGGGTTTGGATCATCAATCCAGTCGGCGAAGCACGCCTCCCACTCCCCGCGGGTCATGCGCCACATGGGGTTGGTGGCCATGATGCCGCCGGTGCACCTGGGGTATCCGCACCTGTCCAGGGCATCGCACACCCACTCGGACAAAGAGGTGAAGTAGTCGCCGTGCAGCTCCTGACGATACTCATCGTCCAGGATGATGGCGTTGTCCTGATCGGTGACGATCAGCTGTTCGTCCCGTGCCATGGAACCCAATGCCAGGAAACAGTAGGGCACAGGCGGAGGGCCCATCAGCTCCTCAGCCAGCTCCAGGATGCGCTGCTTAAAGCTGCGGCCAATCACCGCCATGGCGCTGCCCACCATATGGGCATTGGCATCCTCGTTGACCAGGCGCACAAAGCAATCTTTCACCTGATGGGAAAGCTGCTCCAGCTCCTCCAGACTCTGCTGCTTGAAGATGGAGCTCACCAGCAGCAAGCTGTTCTGCGACTCGTAGCGGACGATGTCGGTCAGGGAGATGATCCCCAAGGGCTTACTGCCCTTGACCACAGGCAGGTGGTGGACGTTATGCCTGAGCATGTAGAGCATCGCTTCGTACACATAGGCGTTGTTGTCCAGGGTGATCACCTCGGTGCTCATCACCTCGGAGATGGGCAGAGTGATATCCAGCCCCTGGGCCACCACTTTGCTGCAGAGATCCTTCTCGGTGATGATCCCCTGTAGCTGCTCCCCCTCATCGTCAACGCTTTCGTTCCACACCAGCAATGAGGAAAGGTTCTCCTCCGCCATCTTGGCCGCCGCCGCATGAATGCTGCACTTACTCTCCACCCACACCGGATCACCGCTAAGCAGGGTCACCACCTTGGAGGTGGTCATGTCGTTGGTGTCGAAACCACTGGAGACCGCTTGTCTGAGCCGCACCGAGTTCTCCACCTCGACGAAGTCAGCGAAGGAGTCGAACTTGTCATTCAGGCTGTGAAACACCTCCTCCGGGATGCAATAGAGCAGGGTGTCTTCAATGGCAGTGGCGGGAAAGCGCACCTTGTTGTGGGTCAACAGACCCAGCTGTCCAAACACGCCGCCCTCATCCAGACGGTTATAGAGATCACCATTACGGCGATACAGCTCCACGGCGCCGCTGCGCACCACATAGAGATCGTGAATCTCCTGCCCCACCGCAAGGATCGCTTGGGACTCACGCACATAGGCGATCTCAACCTGGGTGACCACCTCACTCAGGGTCTCCTCCGGCAGATCATCAAAGGGGGGAAACTGGGACAAAAATCCCTGAATCTCCAACAGTTCAGCGTTCATAGGCATGCTCATAGGGGGCTGTTCCCTAATCCTAACCGTCACTGCCAAGATTCTCCAAGGGAAGAGAAAGCGAATGGCCAAAGCTGCAGCGACTTGTAGGCTGGCGCCCAATCAGGCAAGTTAGGACAAAACAGTTCCAAAGGACGGGATCATGAGCAACGTATGGATAAGCAGGGCTTTTATTGCCGCGGGCATCATCAATATTGCCGGGGTGCTACTGTTTTCCAAGGGCCTTACCAATGAGCTGCTGTGGCACTGGGATCCCGTACTCTTCACCCCCTTTGGCCTGGTGCTGATCATGCTCTGGGGCGGCGCCTACATCGCCGCCAGTCACCGCCATCTGCAACTTCCCTGGCTGTCACTGGTGTTTGCCGCGGAAAAGGCCCTCTATGTGGGTGCCTGGATTCTTTGGATGAGGGAGCAGGGCCAGCAACTGTCATCCATCTTCGCGCAGGACTGGCTGACCGGGGTGTTCTTCACCATCTACGGCGCCAATGACGCCCTGTTTATGCTGGTGTTCCTGTTCGCCTTCTACCGGGCCCGCCATTCCAGAGTCACTGTCAATCAGATGACCTGATAACCAAAGACTGCATCGACTCAAACAGATTGCGTAAGCCATACCCTTGAGTGTTGGTAAGTGCTAACCTATTCTCGTTAATGGCAATCACTCTCATTACTCTTGTCATTGCCAATCAATCCAATTCGCTCTCAAGGAAACAACGACATGCAAAAGCTCCTGGCCCTCTCTCTGCTGATGCCCCTGGCTTTGACGCCGTCGCTGCTGCAGGCGGAGGAACTGAACATCTACTCCTCACGCAAGGAAGCGCTGATCAAACCCCTGCTGGATAAGTTTTCTGAGCAAAGTGGCATCAAGGTCAATCTGGTGACCGGCAAGGACGATGCCCTGATCACCCGATTGAAAAGAGAGGGCAATCGCTCTCCCGCAGACATACTGATCACTGCCGATGCCGGACGCCTGCATCGCGCCAAAGCCGGTGAACTGCTGCAGCCCATGGCCAACAGCGATGCGCTGAAGCAAGTCCCCGCTAACCTCAAAGACCAGGACAATCAATGGGTGGGGCTGACCATGCGCGCCCGCCCCATCTTCTACGTCAAGGGCAAGGTCTCCCCTGAGGAACTGTCAACCTACGAAGCTCTGACCGACGCCAAGTGGCAAGGCAGAGTCTGCATCCGTTCCTCCAGCAACATCTACAACCAGTCGCTGATGGCGTCCCTGATTGATGCCGACGGTGCCGACAAAGCCCAGGCCTTCGCCTCAGGCCTGGTGGGTAATATGGCCCGCCCACCCGCCGGGGGAGACACCGACCAGCTGCGCGCCGCCGCCGCTGGTGTGTGCGACATCGCCATCGCCAACACCTACTACTATGGCCGCCTGGCCAACAGCGACGACGCCAGCAACCAGAAAGTGGTGAAGGAACTGGGGCTGTTCTGGCCGAATCAGGCCGATCGCGGCACCCATGTCAACGTCAGTGGCATCGGCATTACCCGCTCCGCCAAAAACCAGGAGGCCGCCGCCAAACTGATCGACTTTATGCTCACCGAGGAAGCCCAGAACTGGTACGCCCAGGTCAACAACGAATACCCTGTCCTGCCCGGAGTTTCGCCGTCGAAAGTGCTGGCCAGTTGGGGTGAGTTCAAGGCTGACGACATCAGCCTGAACCGTCTGGGCACCCTCAACCGCCAGGCGGTTGAGATCATGGACCGGGCTGGCTGGAAGTAAGTCGACAAGGTTGCCGCCATGACCCTCTCCCGACTCAACCCGCTGCTTCTGGGCGCCATCACCATCGCTTTGGTGCTGATGGTGCCCCTGCTGACCGTCACCGGCCAAAGCCTGCTGGGTTCTCTGGAGGTCTGGCGCCATCTGTGGCAGACGGTACTGGCCGAGTACACGGTCAACTCCCTGCTGCTGGCGTTCGGTGTGGCCCTGCTGGTCACCCTCATTGGTGTCCCCACCGCCTGGCTCACCGCACGCTGCGACTTCCCCGGGCGTCGCCCCCTAAGCCTGCTGTTACTCTTGCCCATGGCGATGCCCGCCTACATCATCGCCTATACCTACACCGGGTTGCTGGATTTTGCCGGCCCGGTTCAGCAGTGGATCCGCGACCTCACCGGCCTGGGATACGGCCAGTACTGGTTTTTTGAGATACGCTCCCTGGGCGGTGCCATCGCCATGCTGTCACTGGTGCTCTACCCCTACGTGTACCTGATGAGCCGGGCCGCCTTCCTCTCCCTCTCCGACCGGATGATGGACACCAGTCGCAGCCTTGGGGTCTCCTCCCTGGGCGAGATGCGCCGGATGGTTCTGCCCCTGGCCCGCCCCGCCATCGTCGTTGGGGTGGCCCTGGCCCTGATGGAGACCCTGGCGGATTACGGCACCGTGGAGTACTTCGGAGTCCCCACCTTCACCACCGGCATCTTTCGCACCTACTACGGCTTTGGCGATGGCAATGCCGCCGCTCAGCTGTCGCTGATGCTGCTGGGGTTTGTGCTGGTATTGCTGACCCTGGAGTCCCACTCCCGCCGCAGAGTGAAGTACTTTGCCAAAGGGGAATCACAAGGACAGGTTCGCCGCAACAGGATCCCAGGTTATCAGGGCTGGCTGGCGTCCCTGGTGTGTCTGCTGCCGCCGCTGCTGGGGTTCCTGTTGCCTGCCGGCCTGCTGCTGCGCTGGAGCCTCATCAGTGACCAGGGAGCCACCAGTCAGTTTCTGCAGCTGGCCTGGAACTCCTTCTCCCTGGCCGCCATGGCCGCGCTGCTCTCTCTGGCCCTGGCCCTGATTCTGGCTTATGCCCTGAGGGCTCAGCATCGCCGGCTGACCCGCTTATCCGTCAGACTGGCGTCTTTAGGCTATGCCCTTCCCGGCACCATAGTGGCCATCGGCGTGCTCAGCGCCCTGACCTGGCTGGACCACAACCTGGTTGCCGGGGTCGAGACCGCCCTGGCCAGACTGGGGTTGTCTGTGGATCTTGGTCTGCTGTTCTCAGGCTCACTGGCTGCACTGCTGTTCGCCTACTTGGTACGCTTTATGGCGGTCTCCATCGGCGCGGTGCACAGCGGCCTTCAGACCATACAGCCCAGCCTGGACCACAGCGCCAGGCTGCTGGGCAACAGCCCGGGCCAGGTATTGTGGAAGATTCACCTACCCCTGCTGCGCCGCAGTGCCCTGACCGCACTGCTGATCGTCTTTGTGGATGTGCTCAAGGAGTTGCCCGCAACCCTGATGCTCAGGCCCTTCAACTTCAATACCCTGGCGGTGCGAGCCTTCGAGCTGGCATCAGACGAACGCCTCATCGATGCAGCCCCGGCATCGCTGATGATCGTCGCCGTAGGGATCATCCCGGTGATCCTGCTCAACCGATCCATTACGGAGGCTCACTGATATGCTGGCCCACACCACCCGCACCACCCTGACCGGTCTCCAGGAGCCCATCTCCCCCCCCAAAGCAGTTCAGCTCAGAGCCGCAGGCGTCAGTGCCGGTTACTCAGGCACCCTGGTGATTCACCAGGTCAAACTGGAGTTGTTCAAGGGGGAGATCGCCTGCCTGCTTGGCCCCAGTGGCTGTGGCAAGTCAACCCTTCTCAAAGCGATCGCCGGTTTCCAGCCCTTGATGGCAGGGGAGCTGTGGATGGAGCAGCGATTGCTCTCCTCCACTGAGGTTCAGGTGCCTCCGGAGAAACGCAACATCGGCATGGTCTTTCAGGACATCGCCCTATTTCCCCACCTGACCGTGGCTCAGAACATCGCCTATGGACTCCATCGCCGCCCCCGGACCGAGCAGCGGCAGAGAGTCGACGAGTTGCTCAGCCTGATTCGCCTGGAAGGTCATGGCGAACGCTATCCCCATGAACTCTCCGGAGGACAGCAACAAAGAGTGGCGCTGGCACGGGCTATGGCCCCCAAGCCGGACCTGCTGCTGCTGGATGAGCCCTTCTCCGGCCTCGACGCCCACCTGAAGGAGGAACTGGTGCCCGAAGTACGCCGCATTCTGACCCAGGAGGGGATCACAGCCCTGCTGGTCACCCACGACCAGCAGGAGGCATTCTCCATTGCCGATCGCGTGGCCGTGGTGCACCGGGGTCAGATCGAACAGTGGGACACCCCCTACGCCCTCTATCACAAGCCAAACACCCGCTTTGTCGCCAGCTTCGTGGGACAGGGTCGGTTGATTAAGGCCCAGGCCATGGCCAACCACAGAGTGCAGACGGCACTGACCAGCTCCCCCTGGAACCAGGAGCACACCTTTGCCCCGGGCACCGACCTGGAGATGCTGATTCGCCCCACGGATCTGCGCATCGACGAAGAGGGAGAGCTCAAAGCCAGGATCACCTCCAGGCAATTTCGCGGCTCGGGCTCTCTGTATGAAGTGGAGCTGGCCAGTGGCGAGCGGGTACTGTGCACCAGTGCCTCCATGGAACATCAGGTCGGTCAGTTTGTCGGACTGACGCTACAGATGAAAGACGCGGCGCTGTTTGAGGCTCTAACCGACTGAGGAACACCACGCCGTCGTCGCACCATGAAAAACGGCTCCCGAGGGAGCCGTTTTGCTACATGGAGTAGAAGTAGTAGATCTGCGACTTCATGCGGATGATGATCCCACGTATCACATCCAGGAAGTTGAGGAAGGCGATGGGCTTTTCACCGCTGACCCAGGCCAGTCCGACGGAGCCTACCGGGATGTTGGTCCCCTCCGGCTCATGAATCTTCAGCCTGACAAAGTGGTGCTTGTTCTGCACATTGGCACCGGTCACCTGTCGGACTCGATCCTCCATACCGATGAGGTTGCCCTGCGACTCCCCGGTGGCCTTGACGATGCCGGTGACCTCGGCGCGGAAGATGGTGCCCGGGTAGATCGCCGAGGCAAATTCGGCGCTCTGCCCCACCTTGAGGTTGCGCATCGCCTGGTGATTGACCCGCATCAGCACGTACTTCTCGCTGGTGAACATGTTGATTCTGGCCACGGCGCCAATGTACTGACCGGGACGCAGGATAAAATTGGTCATAAATCCATCGGTCGGGGCATACACCTTGGTAGACTCCAGGTTCCAGCTGTCCTTGGACACCTGCTGTCTGGCCACCTCCACCTCGGCGGCGCTGGACTGTACCGACAGTCGCTGCTTCTCCACGCTGAGGCGCTTTTTCTCAGCACTGGCCTGATTGCGCTCGATGGCCGCCTCCAGGGCCACCACCTTGGCTCGGGCACTCTCCACTTTGTTGTTCTGCTCATCCAACAGGCTCTCAGTCACCGACTGAGGCACCACCCGGTTCTGCTCATTGAAGCGGGTCAGTTGGGAGCGCTTCCAGCTGAGATCCTCTTTGGCGGCAACCAGATCATTCTGACTGATCTCGATGTCCTTCTGCGCCTCACGGAACTCCGCTTCGGCAATGGCCACCCCCTCTATGGCAACGGCCAGGGACGCCTGTTTGGCCTTTAGACTGGCTTCGGAGCTGGCCAGGGTGATGCGATAGGGCTCGTCATCCAGCTCATAGATCAGCTGCCCCTCGGTAACATACTGGTTGGGCTCCACATGCAACGCCTTCACCTTCCCCTTAATCTGGGTATTACCGGGACGAAGCTGAACATGGGGCGACTGCACCAGAGAACCACCGGACAGATCCATGGGGGTGTAGTTAAGCAGGCCTACCCAGACGAACAGCAACCAGCCGGCCCCGCCCAGGTAGGAAAAACCCTTGGTGTAGGAGTTCCAGGGCATGCCCACCAGCCGGAGCAGGTAGATAAACAGCGCCCATACCGCCAATCCCTCAAGCATGATCACCTCCATGGGCAGGCTCACGCCAGATGTCGCGAATACGACGCAATGCCGCTTCCCCATCCACAAAGGCGAGGATCACCGCCAGCACCCAGACCCAGTGCCAGACAAAGCCTATCCAAGTGAGGACGGTAATCAGCCCCAACTGGTGATGCTTGCGATTGTGGGCCTTGCTGATGGGCAGCTCATGAAGCTTCCAGAACCCGTACAGGGCTGCGGCCACCGTGCCGACCATCACCACGGCCGCCACCACATGCAGCGCGGTGTCTGCGCCAGTGCCGACAAAGGGGGTACTGATTAAACTCATTTTTTTGGTCACCTCACTGATCTGTTGCCGCCCGGCTAGAGGACGAATCCGATTCTGGAAACACATGTTACATTTTGTTTCTGAACCGGTTCTTAACTGGGCCGCGGGTTTCTGAATCGGGAGTAAACCGGAGTAAAACCGTGCTATAACAGAATGTCGAAACAGCACCTGTGAGGAAGAGTGACCGTCATACGTAAGGCAAGATTTGAGGATGCTGAGGGCCTGTGGCAACTGCGCATCGACGCCATCAACGGCCAGTGCCGGGGTCATTACAGCGATGCCGCCATGGATCTGTGGACAGCGGGTCAGTGCACCCAGGCGTTCGCCGACGAGGTGAGCAAAACTTTCTATCTGTTGGAGCGAGGGGGCTCTCCCCTGGTCTGCGGCGCCATCATCGATGGCCAGATCGAGGGGCGGTTTGTCTCTCCTCGGTGCTCGGGACAGGGGCTGGGTAAGCGAATACTGAAACACTTGGAGGCGGTAGCCAGAGAGCAGGGCCTGACCAGGCTGACTCTGGAGTCCACCCTCAATGCCGCCCCCTTCTATCGCAGCCAGGGATACCGGGGCGAGCAGATCGCACGCTATCAGAGTCCGCGAGGTTTCGCCCTGGATTGCATCCCCATGGAGAAACTTTTACTCTCTCCCTCCTAATTTCCGCAGTCCGAGTCTTCATGTCTACCGACATCAGCTTCTTCAACTGGAGCCCCAGTACCCCTCACGCCATGGCCTACGTGGTGATCGTTACCCGTCACCGGGGCCGCTGGCTACTGGTCCGCCACCACCAACGCCGCAGTTGGGAATTGCCGGGCGGTAAAATTGAGCCTGGAGAGACCCCTCTTGAGGCGGCCCACCGTGAGCTCAGGGAGGAAACCGGCGCACTGCAGTACCAGTTGCACCCGGTTGAAGGCTACCGGGTGACACAACCCGGGCTCAGCGGTGAGGGGCTGCTCTGTTTTGCAGAGGTGAAAACCCTGGAAGCGCTCTCCCCCCAGTCAGAGATCGCCGAAGTGGTGGCCATGGACACCCTGCCCCAGGAGCTGACCTGGGCCGAGATTCAGCCAGTGCTGTTTCGCCATGTCACCGGCCGCCTGTCGCTGCTGAACAAACTGGGGGACTACCAACATGTGGTCTGGGACTGGAATGGCACCCTGGTCAATGATGCGCCCCTGGCGGTGGAGATCGTCAACCAACTGATGGCCAGCCAGAGCCTGGGGAGTACGGACCTGGCCAGTTATCGACGGGATTTTTGTCACCCGGTCATCGAATACTACCGTAACCTGGGTTTTGACTTCGAACGCCTGCCCTTCGACCAGTTGTGTAACGAGTTTGGCCGACACTACAGTGCCGCCAGGGAGCGCCTGCAACTGCACCCGGGCAGTCGGTTTTTGCTGGGAGGCATTGCCGGACGCGCGACTCAATCCCTGCTCTCGGCCAGCTCACAACCGGTTCTGGAGCAGTGCCTGACCCATCACGGCATTGCCTCTCTGTTTGACCACATCTATGGCCTGCCCGATAACCAGGCGAGATGCAAAATTGACCGGGGGAGAGAGTTGCTGGCGACCACGGGCATCCAAGCGGAGCACACCATACTGGTGGGCGACACGGATCATGATCTGGAGGTGGCTGACGCCCTGGGTGTCGAGCTGTTGCTGATCGGCGATGGTCACCAGTGCGCCAGCAAACTGGCGCAGATGCACCACCAGGTGCTCACCGGCTGGCATGCCTTAGATTAGTATCAGCCCCAGGTTGAGGCCGGCCAGGGCCAGAGTCACCAGCCAGGTGACCAGGGTGCCAAGGAAGCGCCCCAGGTGATAACCGCCTCCCCCCTGGGTCAGCCCCCAGGGGTGGAGCACTCTGGCAAGAATCCACAGACCTCCGCAAAGATGCAGCAGGGCCGGATCCGCACCATTGAGTTCCGCAGTCCCCAGCATCAGCAATACCAGGGGGGCGTACTCCAGCATATTGCCGTGGCAACGAACGCTCAGGGTGAGATCGGTATCCTTGCCGGTACCCACACCAATTTTTCGGCTGCGGCGCAGTCGCACCACTCGAAAAGCCAATACCAGAGCCAGTATGGCGGTCAACGACAGATAGAGTGCGGTGATCTTTACAGGCATGGCTCTCTCCTGGGAAGGGGGTTAACGCTCATGGAAACGGCGGTGATCCAACAGGCGGTAGAACGCCAGGGTCATTCGAAGAGCTCCCCACAGCCACAACAGTGCCAGAGGCCACCAGGACCCGAAGTACCACACCAGACCCGCCCCCGCGGGGACCACAAAGGCGCTGAGCATCAATACAAAGATGATGTTGTCGAAGTGGTCTTCCCAAAGGGTTTGAGAGGCTTCCCGTTTCTTCAATACCCCCCAACCGCCGCCACAAAGCCACAGGATGAGAGAGAAGAAGAAAAACCAGCTGTGTAAAACCCCCACCAGAGAGATCACCAGGGCGGCGCACATCAACAGATAGCAGATTTGGGCATCAAGCCGTGCCATATCATTGCGCTGGGGAAAGGGCAGCAAATCATCCATTGACTCCTGCTCTTGGACTGACATAGAACCTCCTTGTCATGTCTGTCAGTAGTGCATATTCATTCAATGAAGATAGGGGCGAGCCTGCGTCAAGGCAATAGTTATTTCAAAATATTTAATAAAATTTAATGAGTTGCGTTACTTCATACAGAGCGTGCTAAAGCTCAATCTTCTCACCAGGACGCTTGCCACCACTTCGATACAGCACCTCAACGTAGGCCTCCACCAAGCGGGTCATCGCCTCTTCCTGTAACGAAGGGGTGGGTATCATGGTGACCGCCAAAGCGGCGTATTCCATATGCTTGGCCACCTTGATCGCCCGCTCGACAACCTGCCTGAGCAACTGACTGCGCATCCGCTGCGATTCAATCTGCTGCGCCGCCAGCAGCGCCATATTGAAATCATTGGCCTCCAAGGCAGCTTCAACCACCTCAATAAGCGCCATCTGGCGCTGAGCCCCCTTGTGACCGAGGGCGCTGTAGTACATGCCATAGATCCAGCGACACTCGCCGGTGTAGATCTCCAGATTAAGGCTCAGTTGGGGCTTGGCATTCTCACCCAGAATCAGCGACTCCATCGCCTGGGCACTCTGGCTGACTTCGCCTTGGGTCGACTTAAAGGTCTGATAGACGCCCAGCATCCCCAACGCGATGATGGATGCCCCCAACAGAGTCTGGCTCAGCTTTCCCTTCACACACCCAGCCCATAAAGAAATATCTAATATTAGCGATTCTACAAAGCCAGGTGTTTTCTAGCAAATTTCACCTAGTTTTATTAAGGGAAAGTGGATTTGGTCGCAACTTAACATCCTACGATCCTAATGCAGAGGAGTCTGGCGGCGACGATATTGACTGGGGGTCTCCCCCTGCCAGCGCTTGAAGGCCTTACAGAAATTACTCTGGTCCTGAAAGCCCAGTTGACGGGCGATCTCGGCCAGTGACAGGTCTTGGCGACACAGGTGGTGACAGGCCAACTCCCGGCGTACCTGCTCCAGCAGTTGACTGAAACTGTAGCCTTGCTGCTTTAAGCGCCGCTGGAGATGCCTGGGGGTGATAGAAAGCTCCTGGGCCACCAATTGTTGATGGGGCTCGCCCCCGGAGAGGTGTTTGGTGATCAGGCCAGTAACCCGATTGACGATGCTCTGCTTCCCCAATTGCGCCAGTTCGTCCAGGGCCAGCGACTCGCTGGCCTGAGCCAGCGCCGGGTTCCAGAAGGGGTTCTGCTGCTTGGTGGCCAGCCGGTCAAACACCACACTGTCCCGGGCACAGCCATAGATGATGTTACAGGGCAGCAGAGAGGCCAGGTACTGAGCGCCCTCCTGCCCCGGGTGAGCACGATTGAGTTCGATGCGACGAATGCTCTTTCTGTCCACCACACCCTGTTCCATCATGGTCAGCACCGGCAGCAGGGCCAGATTCAATCCGGCGTCGGAGAAGCCCATCCCCTCCTCCTCGGTCAATTCATAGACCAGACGCAGGTCCCTGCTGTCCTCCTCCAGAGTCAGGTCCACCGCATCACACACCAGATGGCTGATGCGACACATGCGCCGGCATGCTTCCTCCATATCCCGGCTGGTGATCATCGCCGTCAGCATGGTGTCCCCCCTGAGCTGATCGCCCCAGCGGGACAGCATCAGCCCCATATAGGGGTTACCGGTCAGCTTTGAGGCCTCGCCCCAGAGGGCCCTCAACTGGTCAACACACAGGCGCGCCCCCGGAAGGCCAAGAGGCTCGGCCACTATGCCCACCTTCTTGAGAATAGGGTCCGGATCGTGCCCGGCGGCGTGTAAGTAATTAAGCAGGGGCCGAATCCAGGCGGCCAGCAGGGTTCCTTGTGATCTCATCTCTCATCCTTGATATGGCGCCCAGCGCCGCAGCCAGCCGCTGTCATCGCTGGTTTGCTGTTAACTTGCCGAGTTCAATTCCCTGGTGCAAGAGACCGGTGAAACCCTTGCTGACTTTCACCGGCCCCCAAACAATATAACTTCATGTTATATCTTATTATTTCATGAATCAGCATCAGAGGTCATACCACTTCTGAGGTGACGCTCTCTGAACTCAGCCGGTGTCACGCCAACCCAGCGGCGAAAGCTGCGATAGAACACCGAGGGCTCAGAGTATCCCAGTCTCAAGGCCACATCAGAGATGGACAACTCACTCCCCAGCAGCAGCCTGACCGCACGGGCCCGGCGGACCCTGTCTCTGAGCTTGTGAAACTGGTGTCCTTCACGCTTCAGTCGCCTGCCCAGCGTTGCCACACTGATATTGAACTGGGCCGCCACCTGCTCCTGAGTCAGGCTTTCCAACTGCGGGTGCTCCTCCAGGTAACGCCTCACCTGAAGAGCCAGGGAATCATCGGGCCTGTAGAGGCTGAGCAGGCGCTCGGGAGAATCGGCCAGGAAGGGGCCCAGAGTGTCTCGGGATTGCTTGATGGGCTTGAGCAGCAAGTCCCTGGGGAACACCAATCGAGTGACAGAGGCCTGAAACTCAATCGGCGCCTGAAGCAGAGTCGCCAGAGGCAGATCCAATCTGTCCTCGGCAAAGGGCAGATCAACCCGGACCAGGGGGATGGGAGCGTCTATCATCCAGGCGCTCCAGCGATGCAGGATGACGCACAGGCTCAACAGCAGGAAGGCTCGGTCACTCCCCTGCTCACCCCCCAGAACAAGGCTGGCCTGATCCCCCTTCTCCTCAAGGGACCACTGGTATTCATCGGATACCAGGCGAAAGAAATCCCCAACTCGAATCAGGGCACGCCGCAGATTGAGGCAGCCTATGGTGGCGTGGCACATCATCCTGAAGCACCCGCCCCTCAAAGGCCGGCATCCAAAGCCGGAAGACTCGTCATCCAGCTTATCCCACAAGCTGCGCAGCAGGGCACTGAAGCACTCAGGGGAGAGTCCCTCCCCCATCAGCAGTCGCCGCTGGCTGCTGCCCACAGCCGCCAACAAGGTGTTTACCTCCACGCCCTTGACCACCGCACCTTCCAGGGCCGCCATAACCAGCGCCGCGTCGATGACCCCCGCAGACTGGCGCCGTTCACTCACTCCCTGAGCCATCTTCCCCTCCTTAGATTGGAGGGTTCAGACTACCACACCAATACCGAGCAGGTGATAGTGACTCGCTACTTAAGCAAGGCAAAGACCGCCGCGAGCTTATCGGACGCCGACTGTTCGAGGCATGTCTCGATGCTGTCTACAAACTCCCTGTTGTGTTGACGCTTCTTAGCGTATGCCGAGAACAGAGCCACGACCTTTTCCCGATCTAAGCCCCCCTCTTCCACGGCAATGCCAGACAGGCCGGCTTCCAGCAGCAGAAGGTCGACCATCATCACCTGAAAAAACTGTATGGGGGAACGTTTAAGGGAGAGCAAGAACTGATAGTGATAAACCTGGTAGAGCAAGAAATTCAGCAGTACCTGTGGATACTCTGAGAAAAAAGCTCCCTGCATGGGCTTGGCCTTCTCAAGAAGGGCCTCAAAGGCCTGAGAAGCCACGGCGCTCTCTAGCTCCCCCCTCAGGATCCCGGACGCATCAACAGCTCGATGCTCTGAAGTTTGGCCGATGATACTGGCCATCTGCCGGAACAGAGGCATCTGCAACCCCAAGTATCTCGACTCAGACTGACTTACTCCCACATTTGCCGCCTTTGCGCACTTGTAGTCTGCCAGGATGGTGCCCAGCTGATGGGAAAAGATGTTCCATTTATGCCCCGACAGGGTCGGCAGGGAGGAAAACCCCTTCCTTGCGGTTCCATCATCAGCCCAGTTGATGTTCCTCCGAAGCACAGACTCAACCAGTAAAGGGTTATCAAGGTGAGAGTCGATTTGGTGGTAGGTAAGCCCAAGAAGAAACAGCCGCTCCGCCAAGGTCAGTTGAGGGTTGACCAGAATCTGAAAACTGAAGTCTCGAAGAATCAGCGCCCAGGCGGGCAAAGAACCTGAGGGCGTGCCACCTATGCGGAAAGTGGGTCTGAGAGCCGGGCTCGCCTTAACCTGGTTGAACACCATGGCGTCAGGGTTGAAGAGCACCTCATCAGCCACCGCAGGGCAGGATAATGACAGACTCAGCTCAACCCGAGCACCGAAATACTGGGGCGCCCTCGGGTATTGTTGGCAGGTTAAAGACAACGCCTTTTCCCCCAGGCGCTTATGAATTTCACACCAACCCTTGTCGTCGAGCATTGGGCAAAGGCCATGCCTGTTTAACTGAATGTAGCCGTACGCACTGCCAACTGCGGCATCAGCCGCGAAGCGCTTAAAATGCTTCTTAGCCAAAGCCTTGATGTTGTTGTCAGGGGTTTTTCTGATCTCTTTGTAGTTCTTTTTATCGAGATGAATCGACCAGGAGTGGCAACAGTTGGACGGACACTGATCCCCCACGCAGCTGAAGTTCTTTACAAAGGTCGGCTCAAAAATCTGCACTCTGTTCTCAGTGGACATGTTCGGCTCATTCAGTGACTAAAGTTCAGCAAGGCTAAGCAACTTCCTTGCCAGTGACGAAGTGGCAAAAAAAAGCCGGGCAAGAAGCCCGGCTTTCCAGAGAGAGCTGGTGATTAGCCCAGCAGACCCATTACCAGGTTGGTGTTCTGGTTGGCACGGGCCAGGATGTTGGTGCCAGACTGAACCAGCAGCTGGTTCTTGGTCATGGCCGCGCTCTCTGTAGCAAAATCGGCGTCCATGATTCGGCCGGAAGCGGCCTGGGTGTTCTGAGACACGTTAGCCAGGTTGTTGGCGGTGTGCTCCAGACGGTTGATGTTGGCACCCAGAGTGGCGCGATGAGTACCCACGTTATCGATCAGGGCGTCAATCTCACCCATGGTGGTGGATGCGTTGGCCTGGGTAGTCAGGTCAGCAGTAAACAGGCTGCTGTCAATCTTGTCGGTAGCCACATCGATGGACACAGACAGAGTCTCAGAGGCGTCGGCGCCAATCTGGAACTTCACACCGGCAGCGCTGGAGAGGCCGGTACCGGCAAACAGGGTGTTACCGGCAAACTCAGTCTTGGTCACGATACGATCCACTTCAGCGGACAGCTCCTGGAATTCAGCGTCCAGGGCGGCCATATCGTCGACAGAGTTCACACCGTTGGCGGCCTGAGTCGCCAGCTCCTTCATACGCATGGCGATGCTGTTCACTTCGTCCAGACCACCGTCGGCAGTCTGCAGCATGGAGGTGGCGTCACCGATGTTACGCTGGGCGGTGTTCATGCCGGTTACGTTGGCGTTCAGACGGTTGGCAATCTGCAGGCCCGCAGCATCGTCGGCGGCGGAGTTGATGCGCAGACCGGTGGACAGACGCTCCATGGCGCTGTTCAGGGCGTTGTTGCTGCTGCCTACAGAGTTCTGGGCAACCAGTGAAGGGAAGTTAGTATGTACTGAAAGCATTGATTTATCTCCGTGAGATGCGTTGTGTACTGTCACTGAGAGATAGGCGCCCCATCCTTTGAAAAACTTAAAGAAATTTATCAACCAAAACCAAGCCCAAATTCAAGATGCTGTTTTTAAAGGAATTATTCAGAGATCAAAAACCCTTGCGACTTCTGTTTTGGCAACCAGGATCAAAAAAGGCCACCGCTAGGTGGCCTCATTGAGTTCAGGGCGGATTACTCCGCCTGAGTGCCCAGCATCTCCTGACGCAGGGCTTCATTGGCGTCCATCGCCTGCTCCTGGCCGGTGTGGCGCTTCATCCAGCCCAGCACCACGTCGTACCACTGCACCAGGTTGTCCGGGTTGATGATCCAGTGGTTTTCGTTGTCGTAGACGAGAAGCTCGGAATCGATCCCCTTGCGCTGCAGCACGGTGAAGGCGGCCAAGCCCTGCTCCAGAGGCACACGGTAGTCCTTGGCACCGTGAACCACCAGCATGGGGGTCTGCCACTTATCGATGTGGTTCACCGGATTGAACTTCTCGTAAGTCTCGGTGGCTTCCCAGTAACTACCGCCAAACTCGTGCTCAGGGAACCACAACTCCTCGGTCACGTTGTAGAAGCTGCGCATGTCGAACAGACCGGCATGGTTCACCAGGCACTTGAAGCCGTCGTTCCAGTTACCGGCGATCCAGTTCATCATGTAGCCGCCGTAGGAGCCACCCGCCGCACAGGCGTTCTTGGTGTCCAGCCAGGGCTGCTGCTGGCCCACTGCGGCCAGGCCCTTCTGCAGGTCATCCAGAGGCTTGCCACCCCAGTCCAGGGAGATGGAGTCGGTAAACGCCTGGCCATAACCGGTGGAGCCGTGGAAATCGATCATCACCACACCAAAGCCGGCGGCGGCCCACAGCTGGGCGTTCCAGCGGCCGTGCCAGCGGGTGCCGAAGCTGCCCTGAGGGCCACCGTGCACCAGGAAGGCTACAGGGTACTTCTTGCCCTGTTCAAAGCCTGCCGGCTTGATCCAGTAGCCGTAAACGGTCTCGTTGTTCCAGCCCTTGAAGGAGAACTGCTGGAACTCACCCAGGCCCTGTTTGTTGAGCAGGTCCTTGTTGAGATCGGTCAGACGCTGCTTGCCGCTGCCATCGAGGCCCATCACATAGAGGTCATTGGGGCCGGACAGGTCGTTGTGGGTATAGAACAGTTTGCCATTGGTCACCTTCACCATGGCGTTACTGCCCTCGGCCACCAGGGTGCGCTTATCACCGAAGCGTACGTCCATGGCGTAGATGGCCACCTGCCCCAGATCCTGGGCACTCACATACAGGGTGTGGCTCTCTTCCGCAAAGGCGATGCCACGGGCACTGCGATCCCACAGGGGCGCCACTTCACGGGTTTCGCCGGTCTGCAGATCCTTGAGCATAACGGCGAAACGATCCGCCTCAAAGCCCGGGCGCTTCATCGCCGCGTAGGCCATGTAGCGACCATCGTCGGAGAACACCGGGTGACTGTCCCAAGCCAGGTTGTCGGCGGTCAGGTTGACGGCGTCACCGCCGGTAACCGGCACCTGCCACAGGTCGTAGTTGGTCTGCCAGGCCTGGTCGCGGCTGGGAGCCTTGGCACTGTACACCACATGCTTGCCATCGGGAGTGAAGGAGACCTCTTCCATGCCAGAGAAAGGCAGAGACGGCACCTCGGTATCCAGGCCAGCGGTCACGTCCACAGGCTCGGACAGGGTATTGCCCTCGAGTTTGGCAACGAACAGGTGATTACGCAGACCGTCGCTCCAGGTGTCCCAGTGACGCACCATCAGCTGATCGTAATGACGACCCTTCTGCTTGTTCTCTTTCTTGGCTTTCTGCTTATCGGCGCTGCACTGCAGGGTGTCGCAGTCGACGTTGACCCGCAGCTGCATCACCACCTGGCCGTTGTCATTGGACAGTTTGAAGCCGTCGATGCCCAGGGGCAGATCGGAAACCTGAACCGCTTCGCCACCATCCAGGGGAAGTGCCCAGATCTGGCTGGAACCGCTGCGACCACTGAGGAAGTAGAGGGTCTTGCCATCTTTAGAGGCCACCAGGTTGTTCTCGGTGCCCTTGTGGTTGGTCAGCTGACGGGCTTCGCCGCCCAGCTTCTGCAGGTAGAGGTCGGAGCGGTAACCCTTGTCGGTCTTCTTCTTCACTCCATAAACCACCGCATCGCCACCGGGCAGAACCACGGTAGAGTGCAGTTTGCTCAGGGTGTTGAGCTGGTTCACGTCGAAAGGTGCAGTCACCGGCTTGGCGATGGCCGACGCACAAAGCGTCAGTGCGGCGCCCAGCAGTAGGCTGTTTTTCATCGTTGCTATTCCCTTGAATGCGAAAGGCGGCCACAGGCCGCCAAAGTCATCGTGGTGCCAGTATGGCACCTGTGTTGTTATTTGCTGAGCTCGGCATCGAGCTCCTCAATCTTGGCCTGCCAGATGGCAGGGCCAGTCTGGTGCACGTTGCTGCCGGTGGAATCCACCGCAACGGTCACCGGCATATCTTGCACATCGAACTCGTAGATCGCTTCCATGCCAAGCTCTTCGAAGGCCACCACACGTGCCTGCTTAATGGCCTTGGCCACCAGATAGGCGGCACCGCCCACGGCCATCAGGTAGGTGGCCTTGTGGTTGGCGATGCTGTCGACGGTCGCGGGGCCCCGTTCGGCTTTGCCGATCATCCCCATCAGGCCGGTCTTCTCCAGCATCATGTCGGTGAACTTGTCCATGCGGGTGGCGGTTGTCGGACCGGCGGGGCCCACTACTTCGTCGCCCACGGCGTCTACCGGACCGACGTAGTAGATAAAGCGACCACTGAAGTCCACACCCTCAGGCAGGCCTTCACCGGAATCCAGCAGATCCTTAATGCGCTTGTGGGCCGCATCCCGGCCGGTGAGGATCTTACCATTGAGCAGCAGGGTATCACCGGCCTTCCAGCTGGTGGTCTCCTCCTTGGTGATAGTATTGAGATCCACCCGCTTAACGTTATCACCCACCTCCCAGGTTACTTCAGGCCAGTCTTCCAGCTTGGGGGTTGGCAGTTGGGCAGCACCGGTGCCGTCCAGAGTAAAGTGAACGTGACGGGTGGCCGCGCAGTTAGGGATCATCACCACAGGCTTGGAGGCCGCATGGGTCGGTGCGCTCTTAATCTTCACGTCCAGCACAGTGGTGAGGCCGCCCAGACCCTGGGCGCCGATGCCCAGCTTGTTGGCGCGCTCGAAGATCTCCAGGCGCAGTTTCTCTTCGGTGGTCTCGGCGCCGCGCGCCTTGAGCTCGTGGATGTCGATGTGCTCCATCAGGGACTCTTTGGCCATCACCGCCGCTTTCTCGGCGGTACCGCCGATGCCGATGCCCAGCACACCTGGAGGACACCAGCCGGCACCCATGGTGGGCAGGGTCTTCTCAACCCAGGCGGCAATGTCGTCGGAGGGATTAAGCATCACCATCTTGGATTTGTTCTCAGAACCACCGCCCTTGGCGGCCAGGAAGACCTCGACCTGATCGCCGGCCACCATGTCGATGTGCACCACGGCAGGGGCGTTGTCTCTGGTGTTCTTTCGGGCACCGGCTGGATCGGCCACGATGGAAGCCCGCAGGGGATTGCTTTCGTCGTTGTAGGCCCGACGTACCCCTTCATCCACCATCTCCTGAACCGTCAGGTCAGAGTCCCACTGGACCTGCATGCCGATCTTAACGAAGCAGGTAACAATTCCGGTGTCCTGACACAGGGGACGGTGCCCCTCGGCGGACATGCGGGAATTGATCAGGATCTGCGCAATGGCGTCCTTGGCTGCCGGGTTGGCTTCCCGCTCATAGGCAGCGTTCATTGCGTCGACGAAATCTTTGGGGTGGTAATAAGAGATGTACTGTAGGGCATCAGCCACTGAGCTGATGAAGTCCTGTTTGCTGATCACGGCCATTTATTTTTACTCCACGGAGGCATCCAGCCTCTTCTCACTATGCCTGTGCTATACCAAGTGCAATAAATATTTGTTCAATTCAGAACGCGTCACTGCTAGTGAATCTAGGCGTGGCGGCGACGGAATAGTGATCCTCTTTCAAGCCGTCACAACAACGAGTCAGTAGCAGTAAGGCGTTCCCTCCGGGCTGATTTTAACGGGCTCTATGCGGCGTTAGTCAACCTCACTTTAAAACCACTAGAGCTTCGTCTGCCTGCCTTGCCTACAGCCCGTTAAATTTCAGCTGAATGAGCAAGTATCTAATGCCCTTGGTATCAAATTGTGGTTGTGAAATCCGACCCATAATACCCTGAGCCAGCCCTCCCTGACCAGTGGCGGAAAGTCTAGGGCATAGTGTTCTTTTACTATAGGTTTATGCCGGTAGCGGGCTGCCGGGAAACCGGGCCAAGCACAGCGAGGACGAGGTAAGGGGGTCTCCTGAGAAGCAAACCAGTCCTAGGGCAGTTGAGACGCCTGTTTTCCCTGACGCCTGCGAGCGGCACAAATCCCCTCCCCCAGAGTTGCCAAGGTCACAGGCTTGGCCAGAAAATCATCCATGCCACTGTCCAGGCAGCGCTGTCGGTCCTCCTCGGTGGCATTGGCGGTCAGTGCCAGAATCAGGGTCTCTGCCGAGGGGCCCAGCCGGATCTGGCGGGTCGCCCGATAGCCGTCCATCACCGGCATCTGACAGTCCATAAACACCAGATCGAAGCTCTCCCGCTGACAGGCATCCACCGCCTGCTGACCATTGGATGCCAGGGTAAGCGCATCACACCCCAGTCGCTTCAGCATAACCTGCATCAGTTTCTGGTTGCTGATGTTGTCCTCCGCCAGCAGCACCTTGACCCCCTGCAGCGGGCGCTCAAGCTCGCTGCTTGCCCCCCTATTCTCGCCTGCGCTGCCCGGCTGGCTCAGAGGCAGCGTCAGTGACAGAGTGAAACAGCTGCCCTGTTGTGGCTGGGATTCCACCTCCAGGTTGGCCTGCATCAGTTGCGACAGGCGTTTACAAATGGCCAACCCCAGGCCAGTGCCTCCGAAGCGGCGAGTAACAGAACCATCCGCCTGGGTGTAAGCATCAAAAATGCCAGCCAGCTTCTGGGGCTCAATGCCGATACCAGTGTCCTTAACCGAGAAGCACAGCTGGCAATAATCACTGTCGCCGCTTTGTGCCCGGCAGATGAGCTCCACCTGGCCGCCAGGAGAGAACTTGATGGCGTTGGTGAGCAGGTTGCCCAGTATCTGTTCCAGCCTGCCTTCATCCATGACAACCCTGGCAGGCAACTTGGGATCCAGACAAAGGCCAAACTCCACCTTGTGCAACCTGGCCATCCCCTGATAATGGGCGTGGACCCGCTGCAAAAAGTCAGAGGGACAACCTGGCTGGGGATCCAGCTTCAACTCCCCCGCCTCCAGGCGAGAAAAATCCAATACGTCATTGACAATATGCAGCAGACTCTGCGACGCCCCCTGAAGCAACTTTAACTGCTCCTGCCCCTCTGGGGTAAGCCGGGCTCGCTGGGCCTCCAGACACTCGATAAAACCGGTGACCGCATTCAGCGGGGTGCGTATCTCGTGGCTGGCATTGGCGAGAAAGTCACTCTTGGCCTGCAAAGAGGCTTCCAGGCGGCTGTTGAGTTCCTTGGCCTGCAACTGGCGCTCATAGAGTTGCCGGTCACTGCTCTCCAGAGTCCGCGCCAACATCGCCAGCTCACTGCGGTGTACCCCGGCATAGGGAAACTTCACCTGACCGCTGCCCATCAGCGGCAATCCCGCCACCAGCTCATCCACCGGCCTAATCACCCAGCGCCGAATGCTGCGGTAGATAAGCCAGAAACAGAACAGAGTGCCCATCACCACCATCATGGCCTGTCGAAAGATCTGGGTCTGCAACTCCTTGGTGTCCACCTCCATGGCGTAGTTGAGCCACTGGGCCGATTCAAACTCCAGCTTCTGCCGTATCACCATGCAACCATCGGCCAGGGGAGCCAGCCAGGGCAGATCCCGGGGGCAAGCCAAAGCGGTATCCTGGCGGCGGTACTCATAACGCACCTCCCCCTGCAGGGTCATCAGGGTCAGCCCCCGAAGCTGAGGAAAGTTTCGAAGCTGACGATTAAACTCGGTGACCGTCTCCGGCTGGTCCAGCACCACCAGCTCAATCATGGTTGGCGCAAGACTCCCCGCAACCCCGGTGTACTGGGCCCTCATGGTTTGCAGGTCCACCTTGTAGCTCCAGGCACTGATAACAAACGCCAGCAGAGCCATCACCGCAAAGATGGCCAGATTGAGGCGCTGGGTCAGGGATTGCTGAATCATTCAGGCCTCTCCACCGGCAGATCCCGCTGCGACCAGTCCAGCCAGGAGCCGTCATAATGGGTGACCTGAAGCCCGGCCTGCTGCATCAGGAAGTAGCCCAGGGTGGAAGCTTTCCCCTTGTAGCAATAGGTAATGTAACGCTTGCTGGGGTCCAACTCCTGGAACAGCGCCATCAACTCTCCCCAGCTGCGCAAATGCTGTTGCTGCTTTTCATCGAGGTAGAAGAACTTGTCCATGGGGATGTTAATGGCACCAGGAATATGACCAAACTTCCTGGTTTCAGAGGCCTTGCCCAGGAAATGGGCCTCACCGCGGATGTCGACAATACCAAAGCTGGGGTTGTGCCCAGCCAGCAAGGTCATTCTGGCGTTGATCAGCACGTCCGGATTCAGCGCTGGTACATAGCTGGACGCCGTGGGGGTCACCACTCCTATGCTGAGCTCAGCCTTATCCAGATCATCTATCAGGATGTGAACCTGAGTTAATCCATAGAGCTCAAGCACCCAGGCCAGTCGCGCCGCATCCATCAGCATACCGTCGTCATACACCACTATGGTCTGCCCAAGAGTCAGTCCACGCTGACGGATCTCACCGGTCATGGCGGTGATCGATTTTGCCAGCCAGACCCCCTGCTCCTGTCTGTAGGTCTCCTCTACGTCGAAACTGATGGCTCCCTTACGGTGTCCTTGCAGATAGGCCTGGTGTGGGCGGGCATCCAAAAGCAGGTGAGGCATTCCCTGACGCTGCCACAGGGAGAGGGTTCGGGCATCCAGCGCACTGGCCGCCTCCAGCGAAGAAGGCACCAGGATCAGAAGCAGACTCAGCAGCAGCCTCTGCGGAAATTGACACCAGACCATAGACACGCTCCCTGCGAATTTGCCAAGGTGACTGTTTATCCTAATGTTTCAGTATAGACACTTCCCCTTGGTTCGCTCCGGTGCCCACCCAGAGTTTCCTCACCGGCAACCCTTTACCCTTAGTACAGATGTGCCATGATGGAATCAGACTGCGGTTACTAAGGACAGATGATGCGCATCTTTTTCTTTACCCTATTGCTGCTGTTGCCCAGCGCGCAGCTTGCTGCCCGTCCGGCACCGGATTTTCAGATTGAGGTGGCGGGCCAAAGCCGCTCCATGGTGGCGCTGAGTCAGGAGGGCCCAGTCTATGTGGATTTCTGGGCCTCCTGGTGTGGTCCCTGTCGTCGCTCCTTCCCTTTTATGAACCAGTTGCTCAAAGATTTTGGCCCCAAAGGGGTCACCGTAGTCGCGATCAACCTGGACGTGGACAAGGCAGACGCCGCCAAGTTTCTGGAGCAGTTTCCCGCCGATTTTCCCATTGTGTATGACCCAGAGTTTGCCTTGGCTGATGCCTATGGTGTGGGTGGCATGCCCAGCAGCTACCTGATTCAGGATGGCATCATCATCCAGACTCATGTGGGCTTTCGCCCCAAGGATGCCGAGACCACCAGGGCCACCCTGGAGAACCTGCTCAACAAACCCAGTGGAGACGCCCATTGAAACAGCCTTTAATCCTGGTGCTCCTGCTCACCCTCACCGGGTGCAGCTCCCTGGGAGTCAAGCCCTGGGAGCGCGATCTGCTGGCCCATCCGGCCATGGCGTTGGAAGCGGACGCGCTGGACAAATCCTTCGACGACCATGTCTATTTCAGTAAAGAAGCCACCAATGGCGGCCGCGGAAGCGCCGGCGGAGGCTGCGGGTGCAACTGAACCCAGTGGGCAACATCACCGCGGCCCTGGCGGCCGCCACCCTGCCGCTGACCCAGGTGCACGCTCAGGAAACCCTGTTTGAACCTGAGTGGAGCTTCGACGCCGCCTTCCTCTACTACAGCGAAGGGGACGACCGAGTCGATGCCTACGAAGGGGTGCTGCAGGCAACCCGCACCAACGCCGATGACCAGATCCTGGTGCTGACCGGCACCCTGGATGTGCTGACCGGAGCCTCACCCAATGGTGCGGCACCGCAAGCCACACCCCAGACCTTCACCCGCCCCTCGGGCAAGGGGGAGTATCAGGTCGCCCCGGGAGACACGCCCCTGGACGACACCTTCAAGGACACCCGGGCCCAGATAAACCTGCAGTGGACCAGCCCGCTGAACCGGGCCATGGGCTACACCACAGGACTGCACCTCTCCAAGGAGTACGATTACCTCTCTGTGGGCATCAATGGCGGCCTTACCCGCGACTTCAATCAGAAGAACACTCAGCTGGCCCTGGGAGGGGCGCTCTTCTACGACACCGTCGAGCCGGAAGGGGGCGTGCCTGTGCCCATGAGCACCATGGCCATACGCAAGGACTTCCCCAGTGAAGAGGTGTTCCAGCAGGCTTTTGACGCAACCAGAGGCGGCAGCGACGACACCAAGACCACCTGGGATGTGCGCGCCAGCGTCAGCCAGGTGGTAAACCGGCAACTGATTGTTCAGGGCACCCTGACCTATGCCCAGGTAGAGGGGTATCAGAACGATTTTCTCAAGGTACTCTCTGTGGTCGACGACCAGGGAGAAGCCCGGCGCTATCTCTACGAATCCAGACCAGAGCGCCGCGACAAATGGGGCTTCTACGGTCAGGCCAAGTACCACTTCGGCCCGATCCTGGATCTCAGCTACCGTTTTATGAGCGACGACTGGGAGGTGGACTCACACACTCTGGATGCCCGGCTTCGGTTTGAATTCGGCCCCCACAGCCTGGAACCCAACCTGCGCTACTACACCCAAAGCGCCGCCGAGTTCTATCAGCCCTTCCTGTTGGAGGGGGAATCCCCCCGATACGCCAGCGCCGATTACCGCCTGGGAGAGCTGGATACCTACACCCTGGGGCTGAAGTACGGCTACCAGATGACCAATGGTCAGCGTATGGCCATCCGGCTTCAGTGGTACCATCAGGCACCGCAATCCACCGGCAAGACGGAACCGGGGCAGTTAAAGACCCTGGAACTCTACCCCAGCCTCAACACCCTGATGCTGCAAACCAGCTATCACTTCTGATGACGACCCTGGCCGAAAAGACCGCCCTCGCCCTGACTCTGACCGAGCCTGGGTTGTTTCGCGGTCGTTTCGGCGCCATGGCCTGCCGCTGTGAACTGCTGATCCGAACCCACCAGCGCTCGCTGGCTCAACAGGTACTGGGGGTGGCAGCCCGTGAGGCCCTGCGCATCGAGCACAAGTTCAGCCGCTATAGCAATGATGGCCTCTGCCACGCCATCAATCACAGCCAGGGAAAGCCGGTGTCCATCGACCAGGAGACGCACCAGCTGCTCTCTTTGGCAGACGCCGCCTGGCGACTTTCCGAAGGCCTGTTCGACATCTCCAGTGGCATACTGGGTAAGGTATGGCACTTCGATGGCAGCAGCCGCCTCCCTGCCCCGGAGCGGATCCCTCCCCTGCTTGATCTTATTGGCTGGGACAGGGTGACTCTGGGGCCCAGCAGCTTTATCCTGCCCTCGGGCATGGCCATCGACTTTGGCGGGCTGGGCAAGGAGTATGCTGTGGACCGGGTATTGGCGCTCTGTCGGCATCACTGGCCCGGTTTGGCACTGTTGGTCAACTTCGGTGGCGACATCGCCGTGACACCAACCCAAGCCCCATGGCGCGTGGGCGTCAGTGCCGCAAACGGCCCTTCGACGACAGATGCCCTCTTGCTGTCAGAAGGCGCCATCGCCACCAGTGGTGACACCGAACGTTACCTGATTAGAGATGGCAAGCGCCTCAGCCATATTCTCAACCCCAAGACCGGCTATCCGGTTGAGAGTGCCCCGGCCAGTGTGACCGTTCAGGCCCCCAGGTGCACCGATGCCGGGCTGATTGCCACCCTGGCGATGCTCCATGGCGAACACGCCGAGCAGTTTCTTGGGGCTCAGGGGCTGCCCTTCAGGGTGCAGCGACTCACTGACGAGGCCCGTTAGAGCTGGTATGATCGCCGCAAAGGACAATAACCGAAGAACCTTATGCCACACCTGACTCGCCGCCCGCTGGAGTGGGCCTGCGACGCCACGGCGCTGTTTGCGCCGCTGCAACACCTGCCCTGGGCCATGCTGCTGGACTCCGCCACCGATGTCGCCACACCTCACCCGGATGCGCGCTTTGACATCATCGTTGCCGATCCTGTGGTCACCCTGACCACCCGGGGCCAGCAGACCCAGATACAGGGCCCGGACTTAGAACAGACAAGTGACGAGGATCCTCTCACCCTGTTGGAGCAGCAACTCTCTGCCCACCTGCCCCATATTGACGAGCATCAGGACCTGCCCTTCTGCGGTGGTGCCCTGGGCCACTTCAGCTACGACCTGGGACGACGCTTTGAGCGCCTGCCCGCCAATGCCCAGGACGACATTCAGCTTGCGGAGATGGCCGTCGGTCTCTATGACTGGGCCCTGGTGCTGTGTCATGAGCGGGACCAGGTGGAGCTGGTGGTTCTGGGCGATGAGCAGGCCTGGCAATCACGGCTTCAGTGGCTGGTGGACCAATGCAGCCAGACACTTGTGGACTTCTCCCTGACCGGACCCTGGCATCATGACACCAGCCACGGGAACTACCTCAAGGCGTTCGATCAGGTTCAGGAGTATCTGAAAAGTGGCGATTGCTACCAGATAAACCTGACCCAGAGATTCCACGCCCCCTATGAGGGCAGCGAGTGGCAGGCCTACCAGATTCTGCGTCGTCACAACCTGGCCCCCTTCTCCGCCTTTATCCGGCTGCCGGATGCCGCCCTGTTGTCGGTGTCCCCCGAGCGTTTCCTGCTGGTGGAGGGCGACCAGGTTCAAACCAAACCCATCAAGGGCACCCGCCCCCGCAAATCGGACCCCGGACTGGACAATCAATCCGCCCTGGAGCTGGCCCACTCCGAGAAGGACAGGGCGGAGAACCTGATGATTGTGGACCTGCTGCGCAATGACATCGGCCGAGTCAGCGCTCCGGGCAGCGTTCAGGTGCCTTCGCTGTTTGCCATTGAGAGCTTTCCGGCGGTCCACCATCTGGTGAGCACGGTGACCTCCACCCTGGCCACTGGGGTCACCCCCTGCGATCTGCTGCGGGGCGCCTTTCCCGGCGGTTCCATCACCGGCGCCCCCAAGATCCGGGCCATGGAGATCATCGAAGAGCTGGAGCCCTGGCGGCGCAGCCTCTACTGCGGCAGCATCGGCTACATCAGCTGTCACGGACGCATGGACACCAGCATTACCATCCGCTCGCTGGTGGCCAAGTCTGGCCAGATCTACTGTTGGGCGGGCGGCGGCATCGTCGCCGACTCCCACGGCGAAGCGGAGTATCAGGAGTGCTTCGATAAGCTGGCACGCATCCTGCCGGTACTCAGTCAAGCAAGCCACACCTAACCAAAAGGCGGATTCCCCCCCGAAGCCGCCTCTGTTATCTTGGGACTATCTAGGGCGTGTTTATCTTTGGTGTTTAGAGTTTGGCCGAGGATGACGACGACTAATCAAGGAGTTCAATTGTAGGCATAGTTGCTCTACGTCAAAATCGAACGACGACGAGTAGTCGTTGTCAGTCCGGCCCCGTAGGGCGCTTTGCTAAAAAATGGTACCAATTCATTTGGACTACAGAGCTAACGCATTGATGCCTTGGAGGCTGAAGTGCGGCGCAAAAATATTCAGCAAAGGTCAACACGCCATAACACCGGAGGATGGTCTCAAGTTGAATCGTCAGCAGTTTCTCGCCCAGTTCGCCCTAAGCCCCATCTCCGGGGTCGAAGACCCCATTGCGGCGCACCCCCTGGCCCCCAAATTCAAACCGGCCTCGGTACTGCTTGCCCTGACCGAACGCCAGGGTGAACTGCAACTGCTGCTGACCCGGCGCGCCAGCCATCTGCGCCACCATGCCAACCAGGTAAGCTTTCCCGGAGGCAAGGTGGACGACACCGACCCTTCCGCCTGGCACGCGGCCACCCGAGAGGCCTGGGAGGAGGTGGGACTGGAACCGGAGCGTCTGACCCGGGTCGGCGAACTGCCGGAGTTTCACACCATCTCCCGCTTCCGCATGCTGCCGCAACTGGCGTTGTTCGACGGCGACTTCGCCCCGGTCCTCAGTCAGGACGAAGTCAGTGAGTGCTTCTTCGTGCCCCTGGCTCACCTGTGCGAACCCGCCAACCGCAGAGCCGTGGATCTGAAGCGTCGCGGCGCCGACCACAGGGTCTATTTCATGTTCTGGCAGCATCATCAGATCTGGGGCGCCACCGCCGCAGTGATTGAACAGCTGGTGCGTCACCTGGGCTACCCGCGCGCACCGCTCTAGACCCATTTCCAGAGCCAATGCAGGCGAAGATTTGCGCAAAACGGGGTGCAAAAATTCAACTGAGCCCACTCTCCCCATCGAATTGCCCCAAATTGTCTTGAGAATCAGGGTCAGCAAGGTAAGATTAACGGTTTGCAGCTGACCACAGAGTGTGGTTAGCTGCCCTAGTCAGGCCACCATCAGTGGTCGACTGACAACGTATTGATTTTAATCTCGCTGGAGAGACAACCGAGAATGAGTGTGGCAACTATCGCTGACGTCCTGAAGGGCGTTTACGCAGTAGGCAGCGAAGTGACGGTACAGGGTTGGGTTCGTACCCGCCGTGACTCCAAAGCCGGTATTTCCTTCCTGGCCGTGTACGACGGCTCCTGTTTTGATCCTATTCAGGGCGTAGTACCCAGTAATCTGAATAATTACCAGGAAGATGTGCTGCGCCTGACCGCCGGTTGCTCCGTGAAGATGACCGGTGAAGTGGTGGAGTCCCCCGGAAAAGGTCAGCAGTTCGAGATGGCGGTAACCGCCGTTGAGGTGGTGGGCCTGGTTGAAGATCCAGACACCTACCCCATGGCCGCCAAGCGCCACTCCATCGAGTACCTGCGCGAAGTGGCTCACCTGCGTCCCCGCACCAACCTGATTGGCGCGGTCATGCGTGTGCGCAACTGCCTGTCCCAGGCGATTCACCGCTTCTACCACGAGCGTGGCTTTATCTGGGCAGCGACCCCAGTCCTGACCGCCTCCGACTGCGAAGGCGCCGGTGAGATGTTCCGCGTTTCCACCCTGGACATGAACAACCTGCCTCGTACCGACAAGGGCGAGGTGGACTACGACCAGGATTTCTTCGGCAAAGAGACCTTCCTGACCGTTTCCGGCCAGCTCAACGCCGAAACCTACGCCTGTGCCATGTCCAAGGTCTATACCTTCGGTCCGACTTTCCGCGCCGAAAACTCCAACACCAGCCGTCACCTGGCCGAGTTCTGGATGGTGGAGCCTGAGGTGGCCTTCGCCGAGCTGGACGACGTGGCTTCCCTGGCGGAAGACATGCTCAAGTACTGCTTCGACGCAGTACTGGCCGAGCGCATGGACGACCTGAAATTCTTCGAGCAGCGGGTCAACAAAGAGGTGATCACTCGCCTGCAGGACTTCGTCAAAGCCGACTTTGCCCAGGTGGATTACACCGACGCGGTCGAGATCCTGAAGAACTGCGGCAAAACCTTCGAGTTCCCCGTTGAGTGGGGCATCGACCTGGCCTCCGAGCACGAGCGCTTCCTGGCGGAAGAGCACTTCAAGGCCCCTGTAGTTGTGAAGAACTACCCGAAGGACATCAAGGCCTTCTACATGCGCATGAACGAAGACGGCAAAACCGTTGCCGCCATGGACGTTCTGGCCCCTGGCATCGGTGAGATCATCGGTGGCTCCCAGCGTGAAGAGCGTCTGGAGATGCTGGACAAGCGCATGGATGAGATGGGTCTGCCCAAGGATGAGATGTACTGGTACCGCGACCTGCGTCGCTACGGCACCGTGCCTCACTCCGGTTTCGGCCTGGGCTTCGAGCGACTGGTGAGCTACGTAACCGGTGTGTCCAACATCCGTGACGTGATCCCCTTCCCTCGCGCCCCGCGCAGCGCCAACTTCTAAGGCCTGCCCTGGAACGACAAAAACCAGCCTTGCGGCTGGTTTTTTTGTTGCTGCTTTCAGAAAACATCAGACACTTGCTCAAAACAGGGAAGCCCAAGCCGCCCGATGTTGGCTGTCCGCCCTGATTGACAGATTACGCTAACCATTGAGCTCGTTGGCGGTGTCCACAAAGATCCCCTGAATATCTTTGGCTTCACGCTCAGTCTGGCCACCGTGCTTAAGGAAGGTGTTGATGATCGCCTGAGTTTTCTCCTCCTTCGCCCTCTCCAGAAAATAGCGCAGCTCCATCTCCACTCCGGCTGCTTCGTTGTCGACGGAGGCAGCCACGATCTCCTTGTACATCAGGATATCCCTCACCTCCCAGGCTCCGACTATGGTCAGAAGTTGGTCGAGGAATGCAGCCATCTCGGCCTTGGGTACATATTGAGTGATAACGTTACCCGCTTCCGCCTGGATGGCATTCAAGTCTGCCCCCGTCAGCAAAGCCTGCAATGCCTTACCTTTACCCATACGGCGAGCAAACTGCACCGCCCCCTGGCCACCTGTTGGAATATTGATGTAAAGCTCGGGCTGAGCAAAGGCGGCGTTTTCAGTGCCATAAGCCAGGTCGCAAGCCATGACAAACTCATTTCCTCCTCCCCGAGCAACGCCATCGACAACCGCCACAGAGAGTTGCTTCATCGACTTGATATTACTGATCAGGTGACTGAATTCGATGCTGCCGGACTGGCCGCCCGGCGTGCCATTGATCAAGGTGATGTCCAGGTGCGCCAGGAAAAACTCTGGATGCGCCGACCTAAACACCACAGCCTTGGTGTCACGGTCATCTTTCAGCGACAGGATGAATGAATTCAGCTCATTAATCAGCTCAATGGTAAGCAGGTTAATGGGCGCATTATCGATATCAACAAAGGCAACGCCTGCCTGATTGGTTACGCTAAGTGTGCTCATAGTGACTCTCCTCATTTGATTCTGGATTCAGGTTGCTGGCGCGAATTGGCCGGCTCAGTGGAGCTCATACTAGTCACAGATTAGTTGACGATAAACACGGTATCAGGCACCATATTGATGCCAACCGAGCAACAATCGAGAAGAGGAAATACCATGGACTTTGCAGAGCGACTGCTGTTGCTGCTCGATGTTATTGAGTCAGGGTCTTTTGTCGGCGCATCTGAACATCGCCAGATCAATCGCTCGGTCGTCTCCAAGCAGATCAGCAAACTCGAAAAGGAGCTTGGCGTAAGACTGCTGAACCGCACCACCCGTTCTCTCTCCTTAACCGCGGCGGGTCAGGAGATGCTGAACCAGGCACGGCGACTGCGCTCACTTCTCGACGAAACCCGAACTCTGGCCCAGCACTATCATCAAGAGCCCATTGGCTCGCTGAGAATCACCAGCACCAGTGATTTTGGCCGGCGCTATGTGCAACAAGCAGTCATCGCCTTCCAGCATCAGTATCCGTCAATAGACATTGAGTTTCGCCTGGATGACCGCATGCAGGACCTGGTTGCTGAAGGCTTTGATCTGGGTTTTCGAACCGGCAAACCAAAAGACTCCAGCCTGATTGCCAGAAAGCTGGCCAGGAACCGGCTGCTCATCGTCGCCTCACCAAGCTTTCTGGCCCGGCACGGCGAGCCCAAGACCATCAGTGAACTCGAACGGCTGCCCTCGGCGGTGTACTCCTACGATGGGCAAACCATCGACAGGGTCAAATACTACGATCCTCAGGGAGCAGAAGCCCATATTCGCTTGAAGGTGGCCTATAAGACCAACGAGCTTGAGATGCTGAAAAACGCTGCGCTCGAGGGGAATATGGTGTCAGTATTGACGGCGCAGACCATAGGGAATGAAGTCCTCGAAGGGAAGCTCATTCCCATCATGACCCACCTTCCGCTGGCTGACTTCGGCACCTTTTACGTGGTTTATCCTCACAGAGACCTTCCCCTCAAAACCCGCCTGTTCCTCGAGGTACTGAAGACGTTCATTGGTGGTGAGCTTCCCCTTTGGGAAAAGAGGATTCCTCATTTTGAGGCGATGTACCGGCGCCAGCAGCCAGGATAACAACTTCCCCAAACAGCCATTAACCTACCCCTTTACCTGAGTCAGCTCTATGGCCGTAATAGAACTGAACCAGAAAAAACCAGCCTTGCGGCTGGTTTTTTTGTCTGTAACGCCCCATAGGAAAAAACGAAATAGCATGAAGATCGCCAATAACTGAAGAACTGTTAATTCACCGGTAAATCCAATTTAGCCTATTCATCCTATCCGCAAATGTCTTTCCTGATCTGTTCAAACTCTTCCCGGGATATTTCTCCTTTGGCATAACGCATCTCCAATACACCCATGGGTGTATGCGATCTTTCTGAGCCTAACTCGCCTCCATTGCTTGACCTCCGATTACCCAGAAGCCGGAGCAGAAGGTAACCAAACACAGCTATTGCCAAAAGGAAGAGAAAAGGAAAAAACCACATGCCGCCAAACCAAAAGTGTTCATGTGCCATGACAACTCTCCAAAGCCGTCAAATCGTAGGCCAAATTAGCCTTATTCGACCCGACGTTTAAAGTCACCAAAAAGCACAGCTATACGCTGCGCTCTTCACAATATCACCCGCGGCCACCACGTCGGCGTCCGCCCTGGCCCATCTGACAGTTATTGTTGTAACCACCATTGGCCCCACGAACGATGCTGATGGCACCTCCATCATCATAGATTTCGAAGTTGCTGTCAGTCCCTTCATTGGTATCCGGCTGGTCTAGGTGCCCCAGACAAGTGTAACCAAGCTGGTAGTCACCTTCAGGCAGATAGCCCATCTGGAAACGCCAATTACCGTTATACATCTGAAAAATCGGAGCCGTTGCGGTTGGCAGCACCTTACCTGACTCAGCCTCCGGCGCCATATCATCCATGGTTTCGATGGCAGAACCCTGAGGGTAGAGATAGACAACATGCGTAAAGCTTCCGTCCCCGGCGGCAAGACCGGCATGGTCGGCTTCACAATCATTGAGCAACGCCTCATCGACCAATCCATTCAGGTGGCCCATGTAGCGATTGTCTACCCAGCGCATACCACGAACATCCAGAGAGAACCCCCGAACCTCATCAAACAACAGCGCGTTACGCAGTTCAACATCCAGCGTAAACGAGACCGCCTCCCCTTCAACCACGGTAATCGGACCCAAAGGCAGTCGGGGCTGGACGATATCCAGAGGGTGTTTACCGCGTCCATCCTCGACGTAGGAACCCGTATCACCGCTGCCATCAACCACATTCAGGTGAGCCATATACTCCCCCGCAGGGATACTCTGGTCCTCAACCAGCCAAGCTGCGTCCTCCCCTTGATACTGCAACAAGTCAACCATCCGCTCAGACAGGTCCAGGCTAACCACCTCTCCATAGCCGCCTTGATACCTTAGGGTGAGATCGATGGAATCAAGCTGAAGCACTACACTGGAGACCTCGTCTACCGGGGCGTCCGATATTGCAATGGACACCACACCTTCTGGTTTGGGTTCAGGTTGTTTTGGAGGAGTTGAATCGCCGCTGCCACCACAGGCGGCCAGCAAGGGTAACAGGATAAAGGAATACTTTTTCATTATTTTATATCCACTTATGTCAGGAGTATCTAATATACGCCCAGGTCAAATAATAACCACACCTCAATTCACACTTTTAACAGCGCCTGATCCCTGTTTTCCGATCCCACTCAAGAACCGAATTCACAAGCATTCTATCTTGCAAAAAAAGGGCTGCCTTCAAAGCAACCCTATTACCCTGCAGATTCATTGCCTTTCACTCTACAGCGAGTACTTGCAACCACAGTATTTCACCACCAGAGCATTCCTATTAATGAAAAGAGATCACCCAAAATAGGCACTTCTTTAACCGTCAAAGCCGGAAAAGTAGGAGTATCAGGAGGTAATAGAATTCACCCACCAGCCGTGGTTTTCACTGTCCGGACCGGTGCTGGGGGTATCGAAGTATCGGCTGAGTACCCGGTTGGCTTCCTCAATAGAGGGCCTGTACCCCAGCTCTTCGCGGCACCGCTCCAGAAAATCCCGGGTACTGAAGCCCAGGGTGACGTCTCCACTCATGGCGGCGAAAAAGACGATGGTTTCTTCGTTTAAATCCCTGAGTTGCATGGTCATACTCTCCCTGGGTCACGACTTACATCCTGAAAACCATAAAGGCACGCTACCACCCAAATTCGGTCACTTTTGTGACGGCGCGCACGAACACCATTTCACCCCAAACACCTCGTACCAGTGAACCAGATCCAACGACACGGCATTTCTGAGGGTAAAAGATTCGTTGATAACTTCAGACCCATAGATCGGACTCATTCAAAAGTGACTAACCAAAGACTTCAGCCTCGCCATAGGTTTTAGATCACACAGGGGTGTTTGACCCTACAGTCACAAGAGGGTCTATAGTGGCAAATAGGACAAATCGACAAGCTCTCGTCTACGGCCTACCGCTCAGCGACAGAGTTCAGGCGTTCCAGCCTTTGTCGGTATTTGCTCCCCGCCGCCATATGGCCGCAAAAAACTGGATACAACGATGACGCCGATGCCTGAAACTGCTCCCGAAAAACACCAGCCAACCTATGGCAGCCAGAGCACTGATACCGAACTGATGATCGACGGCGTCAGTTGCGCCAGTTGCGTGAAAAAGATTGAAATGGCCCTGGCCAAGGTGCCTGGCGTGGATCACGTAGCCATGAATTTCGCCCTTCGAACTGTCGCTGTTCATGGCTCCGCCCCCCAGAAGGCCCTTATTCTAGCCATTGAAAAAGCAGGATATGGCGCCCGCCCCATGCCAAGTCAGGCAGACAACCTGGCCCTGCGGGAACGCCAACAGGCGGACAGGGACTACCAAAAAAGTCTGTTGAGGAAGGTGATTGTCGCACTCAGTCTGGGTGGCTCCCTGATGCTCTACGGCTTACTGGGTGGAGAGATGACGGTGTCGACCGACAGTCAGCGCCTGGCCTGGCTGCTTATTGGTCTTCTGACCCTGGTCACCATGATCTTCTCCGGCAAACACTTCTATATGGGTGCCTGGCAGGCGTTCAGAAACCACGGCGCCACCATGGACACCCTGATCGCCCTGGGCACCGGCACAGCTTGGCTCTACTCCATGGTGGTTGTGGTAACGCCAGACATACTCCCCTTGATCGCCAGGCACCTCTATTTCGAAGCCTCCGCCATGATCATCGGCCTGGTTAACCTGGGACTGGCACTGGAGGTCAGGGCCAGAGGGCGCACCTCCCAGGCCATCGGGCGCCTCATTGGCTTGCAACCCAAAACAGCCAAGGTGTTGAGACATGGCCAGGAGATGGACCTGCCGATTGAACAAGTGCTGGTGGGCGACACCCTGCGCATTCGACCTGGCGAAAAGGTGCCGGTAGACGGCAAAGTGACCCGGGGTCATTCCTCTGTGGACGAATCCATGCTTACCGGAGAGCCGATGCCCATAGAGAAAAGGGCTGGCGATCAAATAACGGCCGGAACCTTGAACCGTACCGGCAGCCTGCTGTTTATCGCAGAGCGAGTGGGGGCGGATACCGCCTTGTCTCAGATCATCGCCATGGTGAAGCAGGCACAAAACTCCAAACCGCCCATTGGCAAACTGGCCGATGTTATCTCCGCCTACTTCGTGCCCACCATCATGATCATCGCCATCATTAGCGCCCTGGCTTGGATGAACTTTGGGCCGGATCCGGCCATCGTCTTCGCCATGATATCCGCCACAACGGTACTGATCATCGCCTGCCCCTGTGCTCTCGGGCTGGCCACCCCGATTTCGGTGATCGTCGGAATCGGCAAGGCCGCCGAGGTTGGAGTGCTGATTCGAAATGGTGAGGCACTGCAAACCACATCCAAGATTAAGGTCATGGTGTTGGATAAAACCGGAACCATTACCCAGGGCGCTCCTGGCATCACTGATCTGATTTTAACCGGACTCAACAGCGAGCAAGAAGTGATGAAGTTGGCCGCCACACTGGAATCCGGGTCCGAGCACCCCCTGGCCACGGCCATCATGGAATCTGCAAGAGAACGAGGCATTGAGCCAGGGAAGGTGGAGGCGTTCAACGCCATTGCCGGGTTCGGCGTCGAAGCCAGAATCGAAGGGAGGAGCACCCTCTTAGGCAATAGGAAGTTGATGACAGATCGTGGCATCCCGGTTAAGGAGTACCAAAGCCAAGCCCAGTCATTGGCAAGAGAAGCCAAGACCCCTATCTACCTCGCCGTCGAAGGCCAACTGACCGCCATCATTGCCATAGCCGATCCCGTCAAGCCTGATGCCACCGGCGCCATACGCCGTCTGCAAGAGAAGGGGATAAAGGTTGTGATGCTCAGCGGCGACAATCGCGACACCGCCATGGCGGTAGCAAGGCGCGTAGGCATAGATGACCTCTTTGCCGAAGTCCTTCCTGAGGATAAAGCGCTCAAGGTGAAGGAGTTGCAAGCCGCCGGTCACATTGTGGGTATGGTGGGCGATGGCATCAATGATGCGCCCGCACTGGCCCAGGCCGATGTCGGCTTTGCCATAGGCACGGGTACTGATGTGGCGATGGAGAGCGCCGACATTACCCTGATGCGCGGCTCCCTTCACGGCTTATCGGACGCCATAGAAGTGAGTAAAGCCACCTTGAAGAACATCAAACAAAACCTGTTCGGTGCCTTTGTCTATAACGCTGCCGGAGTGCCCATCGCCGCCGGAGTTCTGTACCCCATAACTGGCTGGTTGCTCAACCCTGTGGTCGCTGGCGCTGCCATGGCGCTCTCTTCAGTCACCGTGGTCACCAACGCCAACAGGTTGCGCTGGTTTACTCCAGAAAAACCTTAGATAGGGAGAGTTCACGATATGTTGTGGATCAACCTGGCAGGTCTGCTGATGATTGTCTTTATCGTCTGGTGGTTCTGGCTGTTCACACCCACGCAAAATGAAGCCGATGGAGAGCACCCCATCCCTATCCTGGTGAAAAATGGGGTCTATGAACCGGCTCGAATACACATTTCACCGGGGCAGACCATTACCCTGAGATTTCTTCGAAAAGACCCATCACCCTGTGCCGAGATCGTGCAATTTCCGGATCTTGGAATAAGCATCAGCCTGCCCGTTGATAACAGCTATAACGTCCGTCTGCCGCCACTGCAAAAAGGAGAGTACAACTTCCATTGCCAAATGCAGATGTATCGGGGCACCCTGGTCGTGGACTGATGCGCAACTGACCCCGATTAGCCCACAGCGGCTGAACCTGGTGTAGACACGACTGCTCCCTGCCCTGAACGTGGCAGAGAGGCCATTGAGGGTTACAAACCCGCCGGCCAGCTCCAGGGGGGCTCATCCAGCATCGACTGACCCAGGACTTCGGTCTCCCCGTGGGGCTTGTGCAGCTCGATGGAATGGCAGTCCGAACTCTTCTCCAGGGCAGCAATCAACCTGGGAGCATGAGAGATAACCCATACCTGGCTGTGAACGGACGCATTGATGATCAATTGCCCCAGGGCTGGCAACAGATCCGGGTGCAAACTGGTCTCCGGCTCGTTCAGTACCATCAAATTGGGTGGCCTGGGAGTGAGCAGGGCTGCGGTCAGCAGCAGATAGCGCAGGGTGCCGTCGGACAGCTCTGCTGCCGTCAGCGGGCGTAACATACCGGGCTGCAGCAAACTCAGGGTAAAACGGTTGTCTGCGCTGATCTCGATATTCAGCCGAGAGCCGGGGAATGCCCTGTGGATCGCCTCATCCAGCCCCTGCGCATCCCCCACCTCCCGGATGGTCTGCAGGGCCGCCGCCAGGTCCCTGCCATCATGGTGCAGCACCGGAGTTCGGCTGCCAATATGCGCCTGACGGGCGGGTGCGCCCGGATCGGTGCGAAAGTGATCGTAGAAGCGCCAGCGGCGGATCTCCTCTCTCATGGCAAACAGCTCTGGCGTGGCCTGAATGTCCGCCACCTGATCAAACATGCTGTCGTAAGCAGGCAGGTGCTGACTGACCACCCGAAAGCCACGCCCCTCCCGGCTTTTCACCAGGGGCCCCTGTCGGCTGACCAGTTCCGAGGCCGGGCGCCAGCGACTGCTGCTCCAGATGGACTCCCGCTTAACCTCAGGATCCAGATTAAACACGCTGCGAGGCACAGGCTCGGGCATGCCCAGGCTGATGGCGTAACTGAAGGGCTCCCCGGTAAACCCCAGTTTCAACCTTGAGTGACGATTGCGGCCTGTCCCCTGTACCGCCACCTCGCCACGACGCATCCCACCGGTGATCTCATCAGGGCCTGCCCACATGGTAGAAAGCAATCCCCCCTCCTGGGCCAACGCCGTGACCACCCCTCCCTGACCGGTTTCCGCCAGCAGTCTCAGGGCCCGATAAAGATTGGACTTACCACAGCCGTTGCCGCCGGTGATCAGCGTCAGGGGCCCCAGGGGAATGCGCAGGCTGCGAATGGAGCGGTAGTTTTCAATGGCGAAAGCGGTCAGCATAATTTGGGGAGGCTTGAAACTCGATGGCATTACATTAGCATCGGTTGCCTCGCGGCTGAAGTTAGCCATTTCGACATTCAGCTCAGTCCAAAAGACCAACCTCAGACCAGCATCGTGTACAGCATAAGTTTCCCGCAGCTAAAAAATGAAGGCCCCACCAAAGGTGGGACCCCAGATGTTCACGACACAGTGGCCGTCGCCGCTTCCCAGCGAGTGAGCAACGCCATAATCTCCCTGGAATCCTCTGGCGTCGCTGCCGGTCTGCTCAGCTGCAGCTGGCTCGCCTCCAGTGCCTGGCGCACTGCCCGCACCTGGTAGAGGAAGGCATCCCCCTCTGCGGCCACCTCGATGGTTTCACTGGGTTGCTCATGGACCGTCAGCCGCAAATTGTTCTCGGTACCGGGCAGCCAGGGGTTGGTGACCATCTCCAGGCTGGCGTCACTGCCCACCAGGGTAAACCGCCAGTGAAGACCATAGTCCTCGGCGCTGTGCAGCTGCATGGCTATGCCATTGCGCAACCTCAGGCTGGCAGCAGACTCGCAGACATTGCCATCGCCGCCACGGCGCCCCAAAGCCTGAAGCTGTGCCCCGTTGAAGGGGGTGACCAAGCCGGTTTGTTGCAACATCAAGTGGGCCAGGGAGGCCGGATAGCACCCCAGGTTATAGAGGGTGCCCCTGCTCCCCGGATTCACAAACTGGCTGATGGCGGCGCTGTAGCTGGCGTGAATCGCTTTGAGTTCTCCCAACCTGCCCTCGCTGACCAGCTCCACGGCCCTGGCGACAACCGGGTGGTTCAGATACATCAACCCCTCGGCAAAAAAGACCCCCGCGTCTGCCACCGCGCTGAGGGCGGCCTCGGTGCCGGCCATATCCACGGACAGGGATTTCTCGCACAGAATCGCCTTGCCGGCCTGAGCGGCTTTGACCACATAGTCATGGTGCAGGTGGTTGGGCAGGGCGATATAGACAATGTCGACATCGGGGTCGGCGATCAGCGCATCGTAATCCTGATAGCGGCACTCGATGCCGTACTGGTCGGCAAACTGAGTCAATCGTTCTGGATGGCGACCGGCCACCGCCTGAATGCGGGTTTCTCCCTCGGCGGCGATGGCATCGGCCATCACCCCGGAGATAAAGCTGGTGCCCAGGATGCCCCAGCGAACAGGTGTACTCATCAGCTACAGCTCCGGAATCAACAGCTCAGACTGGAATGCCTGCACCAGTTCGGTGAGGCCCTGTCGAATGAACCTCTGGGTGTGTTCTGCGTTGAAGTGTGCCTGATGCGCCGCTTCATCATCGTAGCGCTCCCACAGGATGAACTTGCGGGGGTCCTCTTTGTCTTGCAGCGGCAGAGCAAAGGAGCAACCGGGCTCCGATTTCATGTCCCGGCAGAAGCGGAAGATGGCCAACTTGGCCAGCTCCAGAGAGACGTCAGGCTTGACCCTGAGTTCGGCGGTGATAAACAGCCCCTGATCCATACGACCTTTCCAAGATGGTGATATCAAAGCGCCACTGTAGTTGACTCTCAAAAGTGGATAAACCACCATTTGTTTACTTTATTAAGAACCGGTAGTTGCCAATAATGGATCGACTGAAGAGTATGCAGGTGTTTGTCACCGCCGCCGAACAGGGCAGTTTCGCCGCTGCCGCCAGTGCCCATGCCATTACTGCCACCATGGTGGGTAAACACATCCGCTCTCTGGAACAGCACCTTCAGGTCAGGCTGATCAACCGCACCACCCGTCGCCAATCCCTCACCGAGTCAGGCCAACTCTATTACGCCGAGTGCCAGCGGCTGTTGCGAGAGTTACAAACCGCAGAGCAGACCCTGCAGCAGCGCAGCCAGACCCCCATGGGCACGGTTAAGCTCAACTCCCCGGTGACCTACGGCAGCCGGGTGCTGGCCCCCCTGTTAGCGGGCTTTCTGGAGTGTCATTCCAGGATCAATGTGGAACTGACCCTGGAAAACAGCCTGGTGGATCCCTTTCATCATCCCGCGGATCTGGTGGTGCGCATTGGCGAACTGGCCGATTCCTCCCTCATCGCCCGCCCCCTGGGCAGCTACGAGCTGATCTATTGCGCCAGCCCCAGCTACCTGGCGCGCAGCGGCACCCCGGATACGCTGGCCAGCCTCAGTCAGCACGCCTGCCTGGGCTTCGACTTTGGCCGTCGCCGAGCCAGCCAGTGGGGGGCACCCACCGCGTTTGATAAGGGGCAGGCGAGGATGGTAGCCAACAGTGGTGACGCGCTACTGGCGGCGGCACGAGCCGGAGCCGGTGTGTTGTTTCAGCCAAGGTTGCTGGTCGAGGAGGACCTGGCCCGGGGAAGCCTGGTGCAACTGCTGGAAACACAGTCACCCAAACCGGCCCCCATTCATCTGCTCTATCGCGAAAATGAACCACCCAAACGGGTTCGCGTGCTAATCGATTACCTGACGGAGGCGCTTTCGCCGAAAAGCTGAGCAAACTGTAACACTTGATTACAGATCCCGGCTGCTGGGGATTTTCGTTCACTCCCCCTTTACGATAAGGTATCGTCACCCCCTCTAGTAGCTAACATTGGGGATCATAACTAGAACGCCCGCAGCCAAAGGCGCTCCCGTCCTTGGGGCGAATGCGACAAGCCATTTAAGAAGGAAGACATGATGCTTCGTAAAACTCTGCTTGCGTCAGCGGTGATGCTGTCGCTTGCTGCCTGTACTTCATTGGATACCAACACCGTGACCGACACCGCCCAGGTGGCCCACCTGGCCGACAGCAACCCTCTGAAGAGCGAGAGCACCCTGCTCTACCGTGCCCCTGATTTCACCAAGATTGAAGACAGCCACTTCAAGCCCGCCATGGAAGCGGGCATGGTCGCCCAACTGGCCGAAGTCGAAGCGATCGCCAACAACCCGGACGCCCCCACCTTTGAAAACACCGTGGTGGCCATGGAAAAGACCGGTGAACTGCTCAGCCGTTCCGCCAGCGTCTTCTACAACCTGGTTGGATCCACCAGCAACGACGCCCGCCAAGCGCTGGCCGCCGAGATGGGCCCCCAGTTCTCCGAGCACAACGACAACATCTACCTGAACGACAAGCTGTTCAAGCGCGTAAAAGCCATCTACGACAAGCGTAACGAGCTGGGCCAGGATCCCGAAGGTCTGCGTCTGGTGGAAAACTACTACCAGGACTTCGTGCTGGCCGGTGCCAACCTGAACGACGCGGACAAGACCAAGGTTCGCGAACTGAACAAGCGCCTGTCCACCCTGACTACCCAGTTCGGCGACAACATCCTCGCCGCCAGCCAGAGCGGTGCCCTGCTGGTCACCGACGTCAAGCAGCTGGACGGCCTGTCCCAGGGCGAGATCAACGCCGCCAAACTGGCCGCCGAGAGCGCGGGCAAAGAGGGCTACCTGCTGACCCTGACCAACACCACCCGTCAGGCCGCCCTCTCCAGTCTGACCAACCGCGACCTGCGTGAAAAGCTGTGGCGTGCCTCTGCCTACCGCGCCACCAGCGGTGAATACGACAACCGTCCTGTGCTGCTGGAACTGGTGAAGCTGCGTGCCGAAAAGGCTGCGCTGTTCGGTTACAACAGCTGGGCTGAGTACCAGTTGCAGACCAGCATGGCCAAGACGCCCGAAGCGGTCCTGGACCTGCTGGGCTCCATGGCCCCCAAGGTCGCCGCCAATGCTGCCAACGAAGCCAAAGCCATTGAAGCCATGGCTTCCCAGGACCAGGCCAACTTCGAAGTGAAGCCCTGGGACTGGCTCTACTACGCCGAGAAGGTGCGCCAGAAAGAGTACAACCTCAACTCTGCCGAAGTGTCTCAGTACTTCGAGTTCAACCGCGTTCTGGAAGATGGCGTGTTCTACACCATGAACCGTCTGTTCGGCATCACCCTGAAGCCTCGCACCGACATCCCTGTGTACCACCCGGATGTGAAGGTGTACGAGATCTTCGACAAGGACGGCAGCTCCATGGGTCTGTTCTACGCCGACTACTTTGCCCGTAAAGGCAAGCGTGGCGGTGCCTGGATGAACACCTTCGTCAGCCAGTCCAACTTGAAGGGCACCCAGCCCACCATCATCAACGTGATGAACATCCCCAAGGCCCCTGAAGGCGAGCCTCAGCTGGTGAGCTGGGATGAAGTGACCACCATGTTCCATGAGTTTGGTCACGGCGTACACGGTCTGTTCTCCGACGTGTACTACCCAAGCCTGGCTGGCACCAACGTGTCTCGCGACTTCGTGGAGTTCCCCTCCACCTTCCAGGAAGACTGGGCCGCCGATCCACAAGTGATCGCCAACTACGCCAAGCAGTACAACACCGGCGCCCCGATTCCGAAGGAGTTGCTGGACAAGGTACTGGCTGCCAGTAAGTTCAACCAGGGCTTCGACACCCTGGAGTACCTGTCCGCCGCCCTGGTGGACATGGAATGGCACGCCCTGAGCGCTGAGGAAGCCGCCAAGATCACCGATGTGGAAGCCTTCGAAAAGGCAGCCCTGGCCAAGCACGGCGTAAATATTGAAGCGATTCCGCCACGCTACAAGTCCGCCTACTTCGCCCACATCTTCGCAGGTGGCTACTCCGCCGGTTACTACGCCTACATGTGGTCTGAAATCCTGGCAGCCGATGCCTTCGCTCACATGCGTGACAACGGCGGCCTGACTCGCGAAATGGGCCAGCGTTTCCGTGACACCATCCTGTCCCGAGGCAACAGCCAGGACCTGATGAAGACCTACCTGGACTTCAAAGGCAGCAAGCCTGACACCACCGCCCTGCTGGAGCGCCGTGGTATCTCCCTCTAAGACACTCTTTAGAGACTGAATCAGCCGGCCCCAGGGGCCGGCTTTTTTCTGCCATAAACTCAGCAGCCTGCATTGGTCATTCAAGGTGTCAGCGCCTCGCAACATGATCTGCCTCCTTGAATTTTCTCAGGCTCTGGTCACACTGAGACACAAGTCTGAACAGGAAACAAAACCATGATAAACACACTGCAACAGGTGCTGGAACAGCGCTACTCCACCAAGGTGTTTGACGCCAGCCAAGGCGCAGAGGAAACCAAGATCCAGGCACTGATCGACACCCTGCGTCTGGCCCCCTCCTCCATCAACAGCCAACCCTGGCACCTGTTTGTTATCTCCAATGCCGACGAGAAGGCGCGCCTGGCCAAAGCCGCCTGGGATTACAATCAGCCCAAGTTCCGCGATGCCTCCCACCTGTTCGTGTTCTGTGCCAAGACTGAGTTTGGTGCCGAAGAGGTGATGGAGCTGGAGCAGCTGGTGGCCGAGGTGCGTGGCACCGACATCAACCAGGACCGCGTCGCCCTGATGACCAACTACGTGGAAGGGATGGACCCGGCGGATCGCCAGGAGTGGCTGAAGAAGCAGGTGTACCTGCTGTTCGGCCAGTTCCTGCTCTCCTGTGGCCTGCTGGAGCTGGACGCCTGCCCGGTGGAGGGCTTCCTGCCTGACGAGCTGGACAAACTGATGGGCCTGGAGGAGCAGGGGCTGACCTCAGTGGTGACAGCCCTGGTCGGTGTGCGCTCCAATGAGGACTTCAATACCCTGGATAAAGCGGCCAAGGTGCGTATCCCCCGCGAGCGCTTCGTCACCGAAATGAAGTAACCACATGACCCGTCCTAAAATACGTTGACGGTTTTTGACTAAGCCAGTTGTCAGTGACAACTGGCTTTTCTATGCACCTCT